>JBEKJA010000310.1:0-4046 GCA_050011475.1 Syntrophales bacterium | reverse complement strand
ATATGAATGAATCCGTCACCATGAATTCGGGGCATATGCTGGTTGGCCTGGGCAATGATAACCTTGGCACTTTGAGCAGCAGCCTTGACCATATCCACACTTACCCCGAGACTCATGAATCCGTGCTCGTCCGGCAGGCTCGTTTGTATCAGTGCTACATCGATATGTATCAGGCCTCTGTCCAGGAGATGAGGTACGGCAGAGAGGGATATGGGAGTATAATCCGCCAGTCCTTTATTGATGGAGTCACGTGTATTGTTTCCTATGAAAAAAGAGTTATGCCGAAAGTTTCTTTTGAATTTCGGGTCCGTGTAAGGTGCAATTCCGAAGGAGTATACGTTAATAACCTCTGCATCGAAGAATGCCTTGGGATGTGCATCCACAAAGTTCGTCATGGCCTGAACCAGGTATTGAGGTTCACCGCAGCCGGATGCCACAAAAATATGGTTTCCACGGTGAATGTTTTTGAAGATTTCTTCTTCGCTGACAAATTTCCCAGGGTATTTTGACTTCCAGTTTTCGAGGGTGATCATGAGAGGCCTTGAATGAAAATGATTTATTTTTGTTAATTTAATCGTGTATAACTGTGGATGTCAAGAATGTTTTGAAGATAATAAAAACAGGGGTAACCTTCAAGTGACCCTGCCCGTAACTGTTTACCAATTTAAATGTATCTATGAATTTTTTAGGGGTTTCACCATCCATATGAGAGCAATGGAAACAAGGCACATGATGCCCGCTATGATGAAAGCCTGAAGATAATTTCCGATATCAAATGCTTTGATGGTTGTGACGCCTTTATCAAGAGCTTCATAGGATGCTTTTTTTACGACTTCCATGAGTTTGGGGGCCAGCCAGGGGCCAAAAAGTCCACCTGCGCCATAAGCCGTAAACATGAATCCATAATTAACCCCCACATTTTTCGTGCCGAAATAATCTGCCGTAAAAGCAGGGTAGAGGCCAAGGTAGCCGCCAAAAGTGAATCCAACGGATGCTGCACCGAAGAGAAACAGGGCGAAGCTGCTCATACTATTTAGCAGAAGCATTATGACACCACAATATGCAAAAATAATGTAAAGAGTGGTTTTACGACCGATGCTGTCTGAAATCTTGCCCCAGACTATCCTGCCACATGCATTGAGAATGGATACGATCATCACGGCCATGGTTCCCTTGGTAATAATATCATCAAAACTGGCCTTGGGAACGGTCGGCAACAGGCTGGAGAGGTTAAGCATGGAGAAAGACTGCCAGATGTTCATGACATTCATGATAATCATCAAACCGGCAGTACAACCGGCAAAATATGTAAGCCATAGAAGCCAGAATTGCCTGGTTTTTAACATTTCAGACCAGGTCAGATCAGCAGAAGCGGCAGATGATCCTGCAGTCGCTGCAAGGGGATTCCATCCTGCCGGTTTATAACCCGCCGGAGGATTTACCATGAGCTGAGCTCCAATAACGACGGTTATGAAAAAAATTCCTCCAAGATACATAAAAGTGACCATAATGCCAGAGGAAGCAATCAGAGATTTGGCAACGGGGGCAAATATCAGGGCGCCGGCACCAAATCCGGCAACTGCAAGACCCGTTATTAAACCGCGCTTATCCGGAAACCATTTAACGCAGGTGGCAATGGGGCAGACATAAGCTGCTCCGATTCCAATTCCGCCCAATACGGCAAAACTGAGTGTGAAGGTCATAAGGTCTGTTGCCCTGGACGCAAGGAAAAGACCCAATCCCAACAGGATACCTCCAACGGTGGCTACGATTTTGGGGCCAACCTTATCCTGAATCCTACCTGCGAATATCGTACTGAGTGCGAAAAATGCAAGAATAACCTGAGAGGGGAGGGCCAGATCAGTAGGCTTCCAAGCCGGGAAGACCTTTGCCAGTCCCGGTTTGAAAACGCTGTAAATATAAACGGCTCCAAGACTAACTTGAATGAGCAGGGCTCCCAGAACAACAAGCCATCTATTGAATGTCTTCTCTCCTGTCATAAATTTCTCCTTATACCGAGAATATAATGGGAAGTTTGAAAACAGCGTAGCCTTTTAGCATATTTAGGCGGATCTGTCCATAAATATGAAAAAAATTCACTTACCGGCAAGACCGCTTCTTACCAAAAGAAGAGTGGCTTCCACTCTATTCTTGGCACCGGTCTTTTCAAAGATGTTCTTGATATGGGTTTTGACGGTTTTTTCACTGATGAAAAGGGTCTTGGCTATATCCGCATTTGTATAACTTTTTGAAACCAGGCCGAGGATTTCCATTTCACGGCGGCTCAGAAGCGAAAGCTTGTCTTCATTGCCCTTTGTCGGGGGGTGAAGACTGTCAACATGTCTATATAGCTTTGAAAATTCTTCAATAACACGACTGATCAGGCGTGCCTCCAACCAGGCTTCACCCCTTGCGACCGTTCGCACGCAGCTTACGATCTGGGCGGGACCGTTTTTTCTCAGGTAGAGGCCTCGCATACCTTCACGGATTGCGATCAGCGCCGATTCTTCGACATAATTGATCGACAATAATGACAATATGCATATTGGAATTTTTATCCCGGATTTTTAATATGGACTTAAGATCTTTGGCGGCTGCTTCTCTTATAACCATTTGACTGAGGAGAAGAACCCTGGGTTGGGAGTGGGAGACATCTTCGGTGGCCGCATCTGCAATGGAACTTTCTTTGACAAAGCTTATCAGCAGATGCGATGTGCAGACTCGTATATCGCTCTCTTTTCTCAGCAGTGCCAGACTGTTCTCAAGGAACTCTTTGTCATGATCTATAATGGCAATGGAAATAGATTGCTCATCAGGCATAGAGGTCTCCTTACATAGAGTTTTGTAGGGAGTTATTAGCATACTACTTTAATAATATGCTAATTGGATGGGAATGTCAAGAGAGAAAATCAAATGGCAGACATCCGGTTGCGGAGGATGTGCAGAAAGCGGACAGTACCGGCAGCCGCGCCGATGGTGTTCCCTATATTAACAACCAGCACCCCGGGAACACAAGTCTGGAGCATGGTGCTGAGTGCTCCGAAACCCAGACCGCCATACCCGTAACCGATAGGGGTGGGGACAGCGATGATCGGGAGTTCGGAAAGGGAAGCAATCAATTGTGGCAGGACACCTTCCATCCCCGCGAAAACGACCAGCAAATCAGACTGCTTGACCGTCTTTAATCCCATTTCAGGACGATGCATACCGGCGGCACCGTTGTCAAAAGATTTCAGTATCTTGACTCCAAGCTCCTGAAGAACGAGGGCACATTCTTTCGCATATGGAATGTCGGACGTTCCTGCCGTGATCAAGCCAGCCGTGCCAAGATAATCAGGAATATCATTCGATTTTTTGATGACCATCATCCTGTTTTCCTTCAGGATGATAAGATCAGGGAAAGCGCTGCGAAGATTCTTTTCCTTTTCATCGTCAAGATTGGAGACAATAATGCGCTCCGAATTCTTCATGAAGGCTCCGGCGATGGCCACAACCTGGGATGAAGATTTGCCTTCGGCAAATATAACTTCCGGAAATCCGATTCTCTTTTCACGATGAAGATCGAGGAGATATTCATCACCTCTTTCGTACAGGGTTTTCCAGAGCCGCTCTTCCGCCTGTTCAGTGGAAAGAGTGCCGCTCATGCAAGCCGAAAGGATATCCCTGATATTTTCTTTCATGCTCCATTCTCTCGAGATAATATCCGTTCGATTTCCTTCCTCAACTCGGAAACAGGGCGGCCTGTTTCGCGCGAATAACGCTCAAGATCATCCATTTCTGCCTTGAATCGCTTTCGGCCGTTCGAGAGAATGGCTTCCTTGATGCAGACTTCTCCAAAGGATGTCGGGATAGTCCGGATTTGCCTTGGGAGAATAACACGATTCACCGGATAGTAACGAATTCCGATAGTCGTTGTATGCGTAAATAATGCATCTATGACCGGCTGGAGATTGGCAGTGCGAACGATAACCCGAACCTCCATTCCTGGCCTTCCCTTTTTCATTTGCCTCAATGCAAGGCTGGCATCAAGAGCTCCCGCTTCATAC
>JBEKJA010000309.1:0-4051 GCA_050011475.1 Syntrophales bacterium | reverse complement strand
ACCGCTATGCCACGACCGATCACTTCGCCAACCTGGCCAACAGGTACATCTTTGCCTTTCTCATCAACAACCCTGACATCCGCTCCAAAATGCAGCATCCCCACGGACTCCGGCTTTTGCTTCTTTTCTTCAGGTCCCATGCTGACCAGAATTCCAGTCTCCTGCAGGCCATAATATTCATACAGATTGGGGCAGATTCGTTTTTTTACTTGTTCCTGGAGAGCAACCGGGAAAGGTGCGGCGGCAAACACCAGGGCACGCAGTGAACTCAGGTCGTATTTATCGAGGTCGGGCATGGCAAGGATGAAACTTGCCATTGTGGGAACCCAGTTGGAGATTGTCACCTTCTCCTGCTCGATCACGCTCATGATCTTGTTTAGATCGAACTGGAGAATTACGTTCCGGGCACCTGTGAAGAGTGTTGTTGCCGACCACGCGTATCCTACACGGCCGAATATCGGAAAAACTGTCATGATGACATCCCGTGGGCTCATATCGAATGCATAGGCAAAGATCGGTCCCGCATCGCAATTATTGTACTGCGACAGCATATAGGCTTTGGGTAATCCTGTTGTTCCGGACGTGAGGTTAAGATATTGGGGATCCTCATCGGAGACTTCGACATCAGGCTCATTCTTTGAAGATTTTCCAACAAGCTCTTCATAGGAGGTGGCAAAATCAGGGATACTGTCTCCCATGGCAACGAATCGCTTCACCCTGGGAAACTTGGTCCTGAGATCCTTGATCATATCGGAAAAAAAAAGGGTCGAAGATAATATTTTCCGCATCGCAGAAGCTCACAAGGTCCGCGATTTCCGTAGGTGACAGGCGGTAGTTGAGTGGAATACCAATGGAGCCGATTTTCCCGAGGGCTCCATACGTTTCTATGATCTCTATCCGGTTCATTGTGAGAAAGGCCGTTACATCACCCTTCCTGACTCCGAGAGAAAGCAGGCCATTGGCGAGTCTATTGACGCGCTCGTTAAACTGGTGGAATGTCAGGCGACGTCCCGTTGTTGTACAGTAGTACGCTTCCCGATCGTCATATCGGGCAGCAGCCACTTTAACGTAATTTCCAGCTGTGAAGCTTCCTGTTGATTTGGCAGACATAGCCTCTCCTTCTTTTATCATACGTCTGATTATGTGGCAAAAGCCTCCTCGGGAATCTCAAGAATGGAGAGATCCTCGCTCTTGATGGATTTGGCCGCCGCCTCTGCTTCGGGCAGTACGTTCTTGATAAAGTACTTCGCGGATGCGACCTTTCCCACATAGAAGGCCTTGTCCAAGTCGTCCCCGCTGCCGATCTTATCCAGTTTTTCCTGGGCAATGCCGGCCTGCCATAGGAGCATCCATCCCATGATGACCTTACCCATGAGCATGAGGAAGGGGTAGGCATGGCCGACTGGAACCATGAATTTTCCTGCCTTGGCACATGAGGCAAAAAACATCGCTATTTCACCGAGCATATTTACGGATCCCTGCACATCGGCAGCCAGGTCTTTCAGCACCGGGTTGGCCTGGTAGCGCGCTACTGTTGCTCCCATCTCACCCAACAGGTTCATGAAGTAGGTGCCTTTCTTTTGGGATAGCTTGCGTCCCACGAGATCTAGGGCCTGGATCCCGTTGGTTCCTTCATAAATGGAAGCGATCTTCTCATCCCGCAGAAACTGCTCCACGGGATACTCGGCGCAGTAACCGTAACCGCCATATACCTGCATGGCTGTTTCCGTAACCCTGAAGGCCATGTCGGAGGTGTACGCCTTGCAGATGGGGGTGAGAACTTCAAGAATTCCATGATACTTTTCCTTTTCCGTTTCATCTGTAAGGACTTTGGATTTATCCTCACACAATGCCGTGTAATACATAAGAGCCCGGAAACCATCCACGTGAGATTTCATCCACAGGAGCATGCGACGTACATCGGCGTGCTGGATGATCGGGATTCTCGGCGCTTCTGGATTTTTCATCTCCAGGAGAGACGATCCCTGGATGCGTTCCTTGGCATACTGAACAGAATGGAGGTAAGCAATGGAAGCAAGTGAAAGACCCTGAATCCCGACACCGATACGTGCTTCGTTCATCAACTGGAACATCACCTTGATGCCCTGACGCTCCTGACCCAATAGTTCAGCATAGCAGTCATTGTTGTCACCGATATTCATGACACATGTAGCACTGCCGTGGAGACCCATCTTCTCTTCAATGGAGCCGACGAAATAGTCGTTGCGTTTTCCATTGCTTCCATCAGCATTAACCACGTATTTGGGCATGATGAAAATGGAGATTCCGCCGGTCCCCGGTGGATCACCCTCTATACGGGCGAGGACAGGGTTAATGATGTTTTCGCAGAGGTCGTGGTCTGCTGCGGTAATGAACTGCTTTGTTCCTACAAGATGGTATGTACCGTCCGGCTGGCGGATCGCCTTGGTCTTCAGATTGCCCACGTCCGACCCGGCGCCGGGTTCCGTCAAGGCCATCGTGCCTCCCCATTCGATGTTGTGCATCTTCGGCAGGTACTTTGCCTTCTGTTCATCCGTACCGTACACTTCAATAAGATGGGCAGCTCCCTCTGTCAGGTAGGGATATGTCATAAAGCCGAAATTGTGGATAAACCATTCCTTAGTCGCCATAGCGATTACTAGCGGGAATCCCTGGCCTCCCGCTTCCGGGGATACGCTCATGGTTGCCCAGCCGCCATCTTTATAGAGCTGCATATTCCGGTGGAAACATTTGGGTACCTTCACCTGTCCATCCACCAGATGAACCCCCTCCTTGTCGCCTTCGGCCAGGGTCGGCAATAGCACTGTACGGGCATATTTCTCTGCCTCAGAGAGAACCATGTCAAAATCTCCCCTGGAAAAGTCGGCGTACTGTGAAGATTTGCACAACTGCTCTACATCGAGCATTTCATAGAGCACAAATTTCTGATCCCTTTCATCAATAATCAAATTTGCCATGAATCCTTACCTCCTGTTTATTTCAAGTATGAGTTTTACAGTGATCAACGATTCTCATCGATCATTGAATAGCATATTGAATAGATCCTGAATCAAGTTCAGGATGACTGTTTCGAAAACGAGTTTTTAACAAGCCATTAGATTTTACGGCCAGCCCCCCCAGTACTTCTTCCTGAGAACTGATTTCTGTACCTTTCCTGCCGCAGTTCTTGGGAAATCATCGATGAAGTCCACCGATTTGGGGATCCGGTAGCCGGCCATTTTCCCTCGGCACCATTCGATGATCTCCTCTTCCGTAGTTGTCTGTCCCGGTGTGATACGAACAATGGCTTTGACATTTTCCCCCCATTGCTCATCTGGAACCCCAATGACGGCAACTTCCGCGATTTTGGAATTACCGATCATGACCACCTCAATCTCGGCAGGATAAATATTCATACCTCCACTGATGATCATGTCGGACTTGCGGTCCACAATGTAAACATACCCTGCTTCATCCATGTAGGCCATATCACCGATGCCGAGGAAACGCCCGTGAAGGGCCTGGCGCGTGGCATCGGGATTCTTGTTGTACCCTGCCGTCGCCATGATACCCGCAACAGCGATCTCTCCTATCTGACCCCGGGGCAACTCTCTTCCTTTATCATCGATGATCCGGATCTCCTGGCCGAGCGCCTGCCGACCACAACTTTCCGGATACTTCAACACTTCGTCGGGTTTTAGCATTGTGGCCACACCCATTTCTGTGGCTGAGTACTCAACATAAACAGTCTGTCCAAAGTGCTTAACCGCTGCCTCCCTTACCCTGACAGATGTTGGAGCACCAACAGAAATGAGGGTTCGCACCGAGCTCATATCATACTTACCCGGTGAGGCATCAAGGAAGGCAATAAGGAACTCGAGCATGATCGGTGTAAGAGTTAGATGGTTGATTTTTTCCTTGTGGATGATCTCCAAGATTCCGACCGGATCGAAAGGCGGCAAGGTTGCGATATGGATGGTCCCGCCATGAAAGGGTGTTGCTCCCCAGTCATAGGCGATCCCTGCCGAACTGTATGAGGGCATAGCATGGAGGCCGCGGTCTGTTTCGAGAT
>JBEKJA010000308.1:0-4648 GCA_050011475.1 Syntrophales bacterium | reverse complement strand
AACCATTTTCCTCTGTCTGATCTTTAAAACCATTTTCCAGAATTCCGTACCAGTCCTTAAACATCCGGGTAGCCGCTCCGGAAGCCGAGACAAAGATCGTGCATCGCCCTTTTTGAGCCGCTTCATCATAAACGGCTATGAATTGATCCGCCTCCTTCCCGGATATGGAGACAATTCCATCTCCCACTGTGCAGGGACGATTCAGGTAAAGCTTTGAAACACCCTGCCTGAAAATTTCCATCTGCGATTCAACAGCCGCCACTGTCAGGCCGTGATCTTCAATTTGCCGGATATCCTCCGGAGTCCATTCATTGTCCACCATGATGCTCGTGCGCCTTCCTTTTCTTTTTGCTTTGGCGAATCCTGTCTTTCTGGATTTGTTTCTGCTCCCGAAGCAGCCGTGAGATATCTTTCTGGCGCCTTGTGGTTTGCTGTTTCGACATTTTCCCCTCCGCTCTCAGGAAGGAATCCCTGCCTGATGATTCCAATTTCGCCAATGGTGCCGATAAATGGGCGCAAATGGAGTTCTCGGCACTTTTGTGGCGCGCACTTTAGCTGCCCAACGGGTTATGGCCGGATGAAAAATCCCCTCCCTGCGAAGCTATCAACGCCTCTCCGGCAAGAAATTCTTCCTGAAGGGTATTCAGCTCATCCAGAAATATGGCGGTCAACCCCGGATAATTTTCAAGGCAGCGCCTGTATAGGTCGGCATGTGTCCACCACAAGGATTGGTCCATCCTGGCGGCCGGCTCTGCAAAATCCCCCTGCCGAATGGATGTGCCGGGTATAGTGAAGGGTATATATAAGGATATGGCCGGAATGCAGGTTCCTGTCAGCCAGAATGTCGAAGGATTTTCTCTCCTGATCTCGGCAACAAGTGATCCGGCTGTCTGGCTTGGGACAAGGATACCGGTCGCATGCATGCAGATGGACCCCATGCTGGATCTCACCGGATGGAAGGGCCCCATTTCCCCCGGCTCCCCTTCTGTTCTCAGGATATGCATCGCTGCTCTTACACTGGCTCCCCCCTGCGCTTTCCGACTCATCTCCATAACTCTGTTCCTGCGAATTCGGCATTTGCTGAAAAATGTCATGAATCGATCCGAGTATGCCCTGCGGAAACTGAAAACATCTCCTTCCCCCAGCCATCCCTGCTCCTGTGCAAATGCAGTGCAGCTTTTGCTGCATTGGTCGTACTTTTCATCCAGGGTCAGGCCGTTGGATATGGCATAAAAGCCTTCGACCTTCCTGCACGCCCACTGGCGGCCTGCGGTTTCAAGAACATGCGCCTCAAGGCGGTCTGCAATAATAAAACTATTGTGATAATAGAAATTCCGATTCGTATACCCCGATGGAGCATCCTGCCCATATACTTCAAGCAGTGATACAATCGCCTCAATCGCCTGCCAGGCCGTCGCCGCGCGTTCAAGGGCAAGCCTGAGAAGATCCATACCGGTAAGGCCGCGCATTGCTTTATTAAACTTGGCTTTCGTGAAGACTGCTTCGTTACCGATAACAAGTCCATGCTCATTGGCCCCCATTTCGGCTCCCCACATCTGAAAGGGCTTGGACAGGAGAACCTCATATGTATGCGGGACCTGGGGAATTTCCACGTATGTAACCTTCAGCGATTTTTCATGGTGGTTGGAGGCGGGAATGCGCAGGATTGACTGAGCCTCATTGGGTTCGCGATCCGAATTCTTTGCAAAGATGATGCTACCGTTGGATGAGTGTTCCGGTGTGACAACGAATGTATCGCACATGAAAACCTCCGACTATTAAAACGGCCGTGAATTAACCCATGAATTGAATTGACAGGTTCGTTTTCTTACCCTATTATTACTTACATATCACATTTCGGAAGGAAATTGCTATGATGTCATCCAAAACAGCCAAAGGAATTATTTTATTACTTATCACCATGATACTGCTCATCACCGCCTGTGACACCGCCCTGATCATTGGCAGTCATACTGTGGGTATTCAGTCGGGCCGTTTCATATACTCTGACGGATATTTAAAAACCCAGTACCATGCACCTGTCGACCGGATCTGGGATGCCTGTGAGAAAACGCTAACAGATTTGAAAGCCGTCAATATAGAGAGACAAAGGAAAATTGCCGGGGGTTCTTTCAATGCTGTCATTCAGGATGATAAAGTCATCATCAACATTGAATACGTCGCCAAAAGTGATACGGATGTCTCCATCCTTGTCGGTATGGGAGGCAATAATCTTGCCTCGCAGCTCATTCACGAAAGGATAACCAAAGAGTTAATGAAGCCTTAAGCGCCGGGTTCCTCTATGAAAAGAAGGATTCAAGCCATGCAAGTCCAAATGGAAAAGAAGGGAAATATTTGTACAGTTATCATCAACCGGCCTGAGGTCTGCAACGCGGTGGACAGACCCACGGCGGACCAGCTAGTTGAGGCGTTTGAAGCATTTGATCATGATGACCGTCTTGCCGTGGCCATTTTGTGGGGGGCAGGCGGACATTTCTGTGCCGGAGCAGATCTCAAGGTTGTCTCCGGAATGTCCAAACATCGGGTTAACCGCCTAGAGGAAGACATGTCCAAGCCGGGGCCGATGGGACCTTCAAGAATGCTTCTTTCCAAGCCTGTAATCGCCGCGGTGTCCGGCTACGCCGTGGCCGGAGGAATGGAACTTGCCTGCTGGTGTGACCTCCGCGTTGTAGAGGAAACTGCAACCTTCGGTGTCTTCTGCCGCCGATTTGGTGTACCTCTGATCGATGGCGGAACCCAGCGCTTGCCCAGACTCATCGGGATCAGCCGGGCTCTTGATATGATCCTGACGGGACGTCCCGTGTGTGCACAGGAAGCGATGAGCATGGGTCTTGCCAATCGCATCGTTCCCCATGGGACAGCAAGAGAAGAAGCTGAAAAACTTGCCGCGCAAATTGCGGCTTTCCCGCAAATATGTATACGGAATGACCGCAAGGCCGTTTATCGAGGATACGATCTTCCCTTCAATGATGCCATGGCCGTCGAATTTCATCTAGGCCTTGAAGTGATAAGAAGCGGTGAAACTGTGGCAGGCGCCGAAAAATTTTCCGGAGGCCAGGGCCGTCACGGAAAATTCTGACGCGTAAAGTTATGTTAACGGCTCCATCCCCTCAAGAATGCAGGGATAAGAGCAGCCCTTTCAGATAACGTCCTTCCGGATGGCCAAGCGCAGCGGGATGATCGGGACCAGGACCCAGTCGTGAAAGGATACGTGCATACCTTCCTGCGTCTCGAACAGCACCCAATACTATCTGTGCAAAAAGATCCTCGCCGATATGATAGGAACATGAGAAGGTGGCGAGAAGCCCATTGTCGGCAAGGCGCTTCGATGCCTGGAGATTGATCTCCTTATAGCCGCGTGATGCCGTTCCTACGTCCTTTTTGTTTTTCGCAAAAGCTGGCGGATCAAGAATTATGATATCAAAAGTCTCATCCGTGTCCCGAAGGAAATCAAAGGCATCTGCCGCGATCACCGGATGTTTCTCCAGGGAAAAGCCATTCTTTATCAGGTTATTTTCAGCCATCCTGTTCGCAGGTTCCGATACTTCAACGGAAACGACCTCTGCCGCACTCCCCCTGGCCGCATGTACTGAAAACGCTCCCGTATAAGAAAAACAGTTCAATACTTTTGCATCAAGGCTTATGGAAGAAATAAGCTTCCTGTTCTCACGCTGGTCAAGAAAAAATCCCGTTTTCTGACCACCGGTAATGTCCACATCAAACCTCAGTCCATCCTCGAAAATTTCCACAGGCCCCGCAGACCAATCACCCCACAAGACACCGGATCGATCCTTCAGGCCTTCACGCTGTCTTGCCCGCCCACCGCTTCGTTCATAAATACCCTGCGGGGCAGCCTCCTGTGCCAGGATTTTGATGATTTCATCCCTTAATCGGTCGAAGCCGGCCGTTGCCATGGTTACAACGAGAAAATCCGCATACTGATCCACGACAAATCCCGGCATGGCATCCCCCTCGGCATTGATAAGCCGACAGGCTGTCGTATTCCGGGGAACCATTCTTCTCCGGAGCGCAATAGCCGATCGAATTCTCTTTCGCCAGAACGATGCGTCTACGATGTGATCTGTATCGTGAGTCAGCCAACGGAATATGATATCCGTATTGGGATTGAAAAAACCAAGCGCTATGGGCACTCCCGATGCACTCACGACTTCAACGACATCCCCTGGCCCCGGATTCCCTTTCACCGAGGCCACTGCGCCTGAAAACAGCCAAGGATGTCCCCGCTTTAACGAAGCATCACGGCCCGGTTTGAGTATAAGCTTCGGATATGCCGCTTTCATGACCGATATTTTGGGGCGCTTTTGCATGGCAATACATCCCTTCCTTCCCAGCACTGTAAATTGAATTGATAGAAAAAGCAATGCTGATGGCCTTAAATATAATGATGTTGATTATGGAAAGCAGTTTTGTTAACGTGTGCGAGCTTTTTATAAGGAGGCTTGATTATGTACGCAGTTATCATGGCAGGTGGTCGGGGCGTGAGGTTCTGGCCAATGAGTCGGGAAAAGAGGCCTAAACATCTGCTGGATATCTTCGGGTCGAGAACCCTCATCCAGGAAACCATTGACCGGATTCTTCCAATTATTCCATCTGATAGGATCTTCGT
>JBEKJA010000307.1:0-4081 GCA_050011475.1 Syntrophales bacterium | reverse complement strand
TGATTTCCTTTCGGATCGTCTCCGGTGTAATCCCATGCTCCAGGTTATATCGCCCCTGCCTATCTCTGCGCCGTGCCGTTTCACGAAGGCATGCCCCAATTGAATCCGTCACCCGGTCGGCATACATGATCACCTGGCCCGCAGCATTCCTGGCCGCCCGACCGCTAGTTTGAATGAGGGAGCGCTCCGAGCGGAGGAATCCCTCCTTGTCCGCATCAAGAATGGCTACAAGGGATACCTCGGGGATGTCCAATCCTTCCCGAAGCAGATTCACTCCGACGAGGACATCGAAATCTCCCCGCCGCAAGTCCCGTATGATGGCAACCCTTTCAAGGGTATGAACATCGGAATGAAGATACTTCACCCGAACCCCGAGGTTCTGGTAATAGGTGGTGAGGTTTTCCGCCATGCGTTTTGTCAGAGTGGTGACGAGAGTCCTTTCTCCACGCTCTGCCCGTAGCCGAACCTCGGCCAGCAGATCATCCACCTGGCCTGTAACAGGCTTGACAATCACTTCCGGGTCCATTAGGCCCGTCGGCCGGATGACCTGCTGTACGACATGCCCCCGCGCCTTTGTAAATTCATATTGCGCCGGAGTCGCGGAAACATAAATGCGCTGCTGGGGAAATTGTTCGTATTCTTCAAATTTCAAGGGCCGGTTATCAAGAGCCGACGGCAGCCTGAAGCCATATTCCACGAGGGTCTGCTTCCGGGATCGGTCCCCACGAAACATTCCGGTCAATTGCGGTATTGTTGCATGGCTCTCATCGATCACAATGAGGGAGTCCTTCGGAAGATACTCCAGCAGGGTCGGAGGCGGCTGGCCGGGTTTGCGCCCCGTCAGATGCCGTGAGTAGTTCTCAACCCCCTGACAGTAGCCCATCTCTTCCATCATTTCCATATCGAACAAGGTCCTCTGCTCAAGCCGCTGGAACTCCAGTAGTTTATTCTGTGACTGAAGAAACTGAAGCCGCTCCGCGAGCTCCGTTCGGATGGATTCGATAGCCCTGCTCATATTTTCCCTGGTCGTCACATAATGGCTGGCCGGGTAGATTGGGACTTTTGCGAGGCGTTCAAGACGCTTTCCACGAAGCGGGTCTACCAGCGAAATAACCTCAATGGTGTCTCCAAAAAACTCTATACGGACGGCCTGCTCCTCTTCATATGGAGGGAAAATCTCCACGACGTCACCGCGCACTCGAAAAGTTCCACGGTGAAAATCGATGTCATTGCGCTCATACTGGACCTCAACGAGATGGCGAAGTATATCGTCCCTGCTGATTTCCATCCCCTCTTCGAGAAGAAGAAGCATTCCGTGATACGCTTCGGGAGAGCCCAGACCGTAAATGCATGATACACTGGCTACGATGATCACATCTCTCCGCTCAAACAGGGAATGCGTAGCGGAATGTCGCAGCTTATCGATGTCGTCATTAATGGACGAATCCTTTTCGATATAGGTGTCCGTGCTCGGAATATATGCCTCGGGCTGGTAATAATCGTAATAGCTGACAAAGTATTCGACAGCGTTGCCGGGAAAAAGATTCTTGAATTCGCCATAAAGCTGCGCTGCAAGCGTTTTGTTGTGAGCAATAACCAGGGTTGGGCGCTGAATGGCTGCAACCACATGGGCGATGGTAAAAGTCTTGCCGGAGCCTGTAACCCCCAGGAGAACCTGGTGTGGATCGCCTCTTGAAAACCCTTCAATGAGCTGTTCTATGGCCGCGGGCTGATCCCCTTTCGGCTGGAATTCTGTAACCATTTGGAATTGAGTCATGTTTCACCGCAACTCTGTTTATCTTGTCATAAAATTCGCTATGAAGCAACTTGTACCAGCCCCATTGAAATCCCTGTTGTTCCCACAGGGTAATACCGCGAAATTTCCGGTTTTCGTCTTGACAAATGTTTACCTATGTGGTTTATGTGGCGGCTCAATTTCAACACGGGATGAACATATGAAGAAAACACTCAGGCCACTCAGTAATACAAAGCGCAAGAAAACACATGGTTTTCGGGCCCGGATGGCTACAAAGGGCGGACAGCTCGTCCTGAGCCGGAGACGCGCAAAAGGCAGAAAAAGATTGGCTGTCTGAACACATGGCCGAGTCTGCTAGATATGGGAAGATACACCTTCGGCAGGCAGGATCGAATCCGGAAGAAAAAAGATTTTACGAAGATCTATGCAAAGGGAACCAGGTTTCATACCGGGAATTTCACAGTCATTACCTATTCAAACCCCAATGGAATCCGGCGTCTTGGCCTGACGGTCAGCAAGAAGGTGGGATCGGCTGTTCAACGAAACAGAGTGAAAAGGCTTTTAAGGGAATTTTTCAGACTGAACAAAGAAAAGCTGCCAAGCTCCAAGGATATTGTCATTATTGCCCGGACAGGGGCAACGTCTCTTGACTACGAAGATCTTTGCCGGGAGCTTAATAGCTTACTGACGACCAGGACCGATGTATAAAAAAATCATATCGCCCCTATTTGGAAAAATCCTGATAGGTTTCATCTATTTGTACCGGATCGGCCTTTCTCCCTTATCAGGCCCCTGTTGCCGTTTCCATCCATCATGCTCCGTCTATGCCATGGATGCCATCCATCAATATGGTCCATTTAAGGGGTCATATCTCGGTCTGAGACGCCTTTTACGTTGTCATCCCTTCCATCCCGGCGGTTACGATCCCGTTCGATAATAAAAAGCGGAGGCCCCTCATGGACAAGAAAACGATTCTGGCCATCATGCTATCTATGGTGGTTATTTTTATTTACAATCTCTATTTTGTACCAAAACATATCCCTAAAAAAGCAATGGCACCTTCCCAGAATGAAGCCATCATTGCTGAAAAAAAGTCGCCTCCTGAACCGGCAAGGACAGGAAATCCTGCCATCACCTCGGCCCCGGTACCCGCTCCCCTCAAGATCCAGGGAGAAACCATGGCGGCCAGGCAGGATATCCGTATAGAAACACCGCTGTATATCGCTGTATTCACGCCGCAGGGAGGCACGCTCAAATCCTTCCGGCTGAAGCAATACAAGCAATCCATCAAGAAAGATGCCCCTGTTATCGAAATGGTGCATGTCGAGGAGGGTATGCCCAGCCCACTCACTGTCACTTTTCCGGAATCATCCTTTGACATACCGGGTGATCTTGTTTTTGATGTGAATCAAAAAGACATGAATCTCATCATGTCTGACCAGGGCCGGCCTCTTGTCTTTTCCAGAACATTTCCAGACAAGATCAGGGTCGATAAGATTTTTACCTTTTATCCCGACAAATATTCCTTTGACCTTGATGTTAAAGTGTTCAATTTGTCCAATCAGCCTGTAAATGAGAACGCAGGGCTGGCATGGTATCAATATCTAGATCCGAAGATTGAATCAGATCGATACGGTCATGACGGACCCGTAGTATATGCTGCTAAAAACATTGAACGTCAGGACGTTAAGAAACTCGATGCATTACGAACCATTGGCCCGGATATAACCTGGGGCGGTTTTGAAACGAAATATTTTCTGGCTGCCATGATTCCGCAAAACCCATCCCTGACCAGCTTATCCATGTCCAGAGATGAAAGAAATCTCGTGTCCGTCGGGTTGAAGGGCCCTAAAAACCTCATCCCTCAGGGAGAACCGGCATCATTCCGATACACGATCTTCCTGGGGCCCAAGGATTACAATATCCTGAAAAGCCAGGGACTGGGGCTGGAAAACGCAATTGACTTCGGATCATGGCTCAAGTGGCTTGCCATGCCGCTTCTGCTGATCCTGAAGTTCCTTTACCAGTATGTTCATAATTATGGAATTGCGATTATCATCCTGACCACCATGATCAAAGTTGTCTTCTGGCCTCTCGGAAATAAGAGCTACAAATCAATGAAGGGGCTCCAAAAGCTTCAGCCGAAACTAAAAGAGCTGCAGGAAAAGTATAAAGACGACCGCGCCAAGCTTAGCCAGGAAACCATGGCCATGTACAAATCCCACAAGATCAATCCACTGGGCGGCTGCCTTCCGATACTTATTCAGATTCCTGTCTTTTTCGGCCTCTATAGGGCTCTTCTCTATGCCATTGAACTACGTCACT
>JBEKJA010000306.1:0-4088 GCA_050011475.1 Syntrophales bacterium | reverse complement strand
TGACCCCGTACACGCTTCTCAGATTATCGAAAATCAGCAATATAGTCGGTGTCAAGGAAGCCTCCGGAAATATTAAGCAGATGAGCGATGTCATCACACTATGCGGTGAAGGGTTTGATGTCCTGTCCGGGGATGATGCCTATACGCTTCCCCTGATGGCGATGGGCGGTAAAGGCATCATTTCCGTCATTTCGAATGTGGCACCTGGGGATATGTCCTCCATGGTGGATGCCTTCGAGGCAGGAGACCTTGCCAAAGCGAAGGCGCTTCACCACAAGATGATCCCCCTGATCGATTCATTATTTATAGAAACAAACCCTGTGCCTGTAAAAGCGGCACTGAGCATGATGGGAAAAATAGAGTACGAGGTTCGGGCTCCTCTTTGCAGGATGTCAGAGGCCAATTATGACAAACTGAAAAAGGTCATGGTTCAGTACGGCCTAATATCCCCATAGAGAAGACTTTTTGACAAGCCATCAATGAAGGAGCACTGTTATGATAAAAGCCATAGTAACCGGAGCAGCAGGTCGAATGGGCAGCTGCATCATGTCGTTGTTGTCATCTACGGAAGGCATTGAACTGGTGGGGGCTGTGGAAAGAAAGGGGCACCCCCTGGTGGGCAGGGATGTCGGTGACAGCCTGAGCATCGGGAAAACGGTTGTTATTGTAAATGATGCCATAGAAAAATGTGTGGATAAGGGGGACGTCATTATCGACTTTACGGATCATGAATCGTCGCTGCGGCATCTTCAGGCTGCTGCCGACAAAGGTCGCGCCATCGTTATAGGCTCCACGGGTTTTACCGGTAAGGAAGTGGAAAAAGTCAAGGACATTGCCGTCAAAACACGCTGCGTCCTGGCTCCGAATATGAGTGTCGGCGTGAACGTGATGTTCAAAGTCCTGGAGTATGTTGCAGGAATTCTTGGTGACGATTATGATGTAGAAATTATGGAGGCTCATCATCATCTCAAAAAGGATGCGCCCAGCGGTACGGCCATGAAGATAGCACAGATCATTGCCGATACGCTTAAAAGGGATCTCGACAAAGTGGGAATATATACCCGCAAGGGGATGATCGGGGAGCGCAATCCGAAGGAAATCGGTATACAGACCCTGAGGGCTGGGGATATCGTCGGGGAACATACCGTGCTGTTTGGCGGTGTGGGTGAGCGGTTGGAATTCATCCATCGGGCTCATAGCCGGGACAATTTTGCAAAGGGCGCGATCCGTGCGGCCAAGTGGATTGTTCATCAGGGCAATGGCCTGTATGATATGCAGGATGTGCTTGGACTCAGAACAAAGCCCTGAGAGGGACAGTGCGAAGCGTAAAAAAGGTTCAGGGGGTTATAGCTTTCATTGGCATCGGGGCAAATATCGGGGACCCGGCAAAAAACTATGGGGATGGCGTTTCACGTATGAACGGGATTGAGGGTGTCAGAGTCGTCAGACACTCTTCATTGTACCGGACCGAACCCGTTGGGAAACCTGACCAACCGTGGTTTGTGAACGCCGTTGCAGAGATCCGAACGGTTCTTCGTCCCAAAGATCTCCTGGCGGTTCTGAAAACCATTGAAAAGGAAATGGGCCGCCCGATGGTGGAGCATATGCGTTGGGGCCCAAGGATAATCGACTTCGATATACTGCTTTACGGCCAGGAAGTCATCAGGGAAGAGGGTTTGACCATACCTCATCCAGAGCTCCATCGAAGGCGTTTTGCCATGGAACCGCTTTATGAAATTGCATCATATGTCATTCACCCTGCATTCTGGATCTCGATTCAAGGTTTGCGGGATCGTCTCGATGACAGGAGTGTGGTTGAAGTCATTGCATTCTGAGGACTGATGATTCTGATCCGCTTTATATTCATAATCGCCTTATTTTATATTCTATATCGGGTGCTCCGGGCTTATTTGGCCAAAGGGGAAAAGAAGGAGCCGGGAATTCTGAGAAGGGATGCGGCACCAATGGAAGAGGATCTTGTAGAAGATCCCAACTGCCATATCTACATTCCTCAAAGCCAGGCATTTCAGGCAATGGCTGGAAAGCGGACACTATATTTTTGCAGCCGTAAATGCTGCGAGGATTATATGAAGAGTCAAAAAGATCAAGGAGGGAGATGATGAAATTTTTCATCGATACAGCGAATATCCAGGAAATCAAGGAAGCAATATCATGGGGGATGGTTGATGGAGTAACCACGAATCCGTCATTAATCGCGAAAGAAAAAAAGCCGTTCGATCATGTGGTGCGCGAGATTTTCTCTGCGGTTGATGGTCCGGTAAGCCTGGAGGTTATGAGTTGCGAAGCGGCAGGTATGATCCGTGAAGGAAAGAAACTGTCGAATTTGGGGAACAATGTCGTTATCAAAGTTCCCATGACACTGGAAGGACTCAGGGCGACGCGCACTTTTGCCCAGCAAGGGATTGCTGTCAACCAGACACTCATATTTTCGCCATTGCAGGCTCTTATGGCTGCAAAAGCCGGGGCCGCATTTGTGAGCCCGTTCGTCGGTCGCCTGGATGATATAGCTCATGATGGCATGGAGCTCGTAGAACAAATTCTTGCCATATTCGGCAATTACGGTTTCGAGACGGAAGTGATTGTTGCCAGCGTCCGATGTCCCCGGCACGTCCTGACAGCGGCTCTCATGGGGGCCGATATCGCTACAATCCCATTCAAAGTCATTGAGCAGTTGGCCAGTCATCCCTTGACGGACAAAGGTATAGAGGCATTCCAATGCGATTGGAAGAAAGTGCCTAAAAAATAGAAATTGGTATTTAGTGTCCATTCGGAAACTAAATACATGGGTACTCCATGATAGATTTTCTCAAAAGGGCTTTTGATCGCTTGCCCATACCGCCACGGGTTCGGCACATTATCAATCTTCCCAATGTCATCAGCCTGCTTCGCATCGCCATCATACCGGTTCTCTTTGTTCTCCTTTTTGATCCGGGGCCTGACTGGAGCCTGGTAATCACAGCCCTGTTCGTCTTGGCTGCGCTGACGGATCTTCTTGATGGATATGTCGCACGCCGATATCAGATTGTGACCTCCATGGGGAAGCTCCTTGATCCCATCGCGGATAAAATCGTGGTAAATGCCGCCATGATCATCATGATCCCGATTGGCAGAATGCCGGCCTGGGTTGTGGCTCTTATGGTCATCAGAGACTTTGCAGTAGATGGTCTCCGGAGTATCGCATCGACGGATGGTCTGGTTATTCAGGCAAGCAAGTTGGGAAAACAGAAAACCCTATGCCAAATTTTCGCCATTTCAGCCCTGATGATCCATTACCCACTCTTTGGCGCCAACGCCCATGCAGTTGGGATCGTCATACTTTATGTCGCCCTGATTCTGTCGTTTTATTCTGGTGCAGATTATTTTCTGAAATTTTTCCGGGAATACAGAATCAAAGGAGAAACGGAATGACCGACCGGCCGGATATTGATTACACGGTTTTTGACCGTCCTGAGATTCTATCGACTCTTTTCTATCCTCGCCCTGAATGGGGGAATGAACCTTCGGGTGGTCCTTTTCACTCCTTGAAAATTCCGGTTGGAAATAATGTAGAAATCGGCGCCAGGTTCTATCCGGCAAAACCCGGTGATCCGACTATACTCTTTTTCCACGGCAATGGAGAGATCGTGGCTGACTACGATGATCTGGTCCCCATCTATGGGCAGCGGGGGATAAACTTTCTTCCTGCGGACTACAGGGGATACGGGCGGTCAACGGGCAGGCCGGGTGTGTCATCCATGATTCGTGATGCCCATGCCATATTCGATTTCGTCTCGGAGTGGCTGCAGCGGGAAGGTTTCTCAGGTCCCTTGCTGGTGATGGGCAGATCGCTAGGCAGTGCATCTGCGCTCGAGATTGCACAACACTATCAGGAGCGTGTCGACGGCCTGATTATTGAAAGTGGTTTTGCAAAGGTGGGGCCATTGTTGGAATTGCTCGGGGTAAGCCTTGACCAACTCGGCATCGATGAGGGAGAGGGCTTCAATATCGAAAAGATCAAGACTTTCCCGAAACCGCTCCTTGTGATTCATGCCCGGTTTGACCACATCATCCATTTTACCGAGGGGAAA
>JBEKJA010000305.1:0-4097 GCA_050011475.1 Syntrophales bacterium | reverse complement strand
AGAAGCTGAAATATTTCTGAGTAGTTTAGACAGAGATTAAAAAAACATCATTCATGAAGACTACAAAGAAAACTGGGGATATTGAATATTCTTAGATTCAAAGGCTAGTAATTCATATTGAAAGATTTATAATGGATAATGATCAAATATATATTTATCTTTTCTTAATTTTTATATTCTTATTATCTCCAGTAATTTTTATTATAATAATAAAATATCTACGTAGGAAATGTGCGGAATTTTTCTTTCACGATGACAGTGATAATGTTCACTTTAATTAGGGCTTTGACCTGCCTAAGATACTTCTAAATATATTAAGTAGAGATATGCTATTTTCTGATTATTACGGCTCGAAATCTTTCATAAATAGGTAATATGAGAAAAATAACATTACAGGAAGAAGATTTTTGCCAACTCCTCCTGATATAGTGTCTTTTAACCAAATATAAAGGTTGCCAATCGAAACATTGTACAGCCACATAATCGAACCAAGACGTAGCGCAGCAACAGAAGCATATACATTTAATTCAATATTTATTACCTGATAATAGGTTTTTTTATAGGTATTTATTTAATAATGAAAACACTTGACTTCGTATTACTTTGTAATACATAATATACCTCTGAAAATAATCAAACCACTTATCTTTGTTACGGTCACACTGAGAGATGATAAAGCTATGGAGTGTTGAGGAAGGATGCAACCGATCATGTCTTGAAAAACAGGCGGCCACGTCTGGCCCCGGCTGTTTCTCGTGCGTTACATGAAATTGAGGTAAACTAAGAGTGGTGGCGCTCTGAGATTGCGTTTGAGAAAGCAGAGCTCAAATTTCGGTAATATTACCTATATATGTAGAGTATAATGTCTATAAACATCATAAAAAAATCCCTTCTTTTGATATTGAGTTTATCTCTTATCAGTTGCGCTGCTGAAAAATCTGTGTCACCCGCAAACGTACTTATTGATAAACACTTAAATCTTCTTGTTAAATCAGACGAGTCACGCCAGAAGATCGATCACTTTGAAATTATTTTTGACAGTAATGAATCTATGAAAGATCCCTATATGGGACAGCGAAAGTTCGATCATGCCAAAGATATATTAATCCACGTTAACGAGACAATCCCCGATTTGAAAATGACCAGTGCATTAAGAACATTCGGTTTGAATTTCAACACAGGTAAGGCGACTACCCTGATTTATGGACCAGCCGTATATTCAAAGTCTGGGTTTGAAAAAAACCTTAAAAAGATAAAATATCCTTTGGGGGATAGCCTCTTAAACGTTGCTATCGATGCTGTATATGAAGACGTGCAATCCGCGCTTGGGAAGAAGGCCATCATTATTGTTTCCGATGGTAAAAATATGGACAATTCTACTGTTGCTAAAGTTCAAAGAATAAAGAACATATTGGGAGACCAGATTTGCATATATGCAATTCAGGTAGGAAATGATTCGGCTGGTGAAAAACTTTTGCGAAAGATGGTCCGGTTGGGTGGTTGTGGGTTGTATATACAAAGTGATCGATTAGTTTCAAGCACTGATGTGGTTGCTTTTACAGAGAAGATTTTTTTGACAAGCCAGCCCAGGGAAGTTATGAAACCTGCCAATACATATCCATCACAAACTGCTGAAGTCAAGAAAGGGATAATACTTGAGAAGAATGAAGCTAAGGAAGCGGTCAGCCAACAGGTAGAATTTACGGCCGACTCGAACCAGTACATTATAGGGCCTGAAGATATACTATATATTAATGTTTGGAGAGAAGAAACTTTATCAAGATCCGTTCCAGTAAGAATAGATGGGAAAATTTCTTTACCTCTAATTGACGATGTTCAGGCCGATGGCCTCACGCCTCTGCAGCTGAAAGAACTTCTAACCAATCAGCTTAAGACCCTGATTGATAACCCGACTGTATCGGTTACGGTCATGGAATCAAATAGCTTCAAGGTCTATGTACTGGGCGAAGTTAAGACACCGGGTGTCCGGCGGATCAGAAGCAAAACTACATTTCTTGAGCTGATTTCAATGGTGGGCGGATTCACAGAATGGGCGAATCAAAAGAAAATATTGGTCATCAAGAAAGAAAAGGGTACCGAACAACGGTTCTTTGTCAATTATAGAAGAATTATAGATGGAGAGGAGTCCGATGTAGAGATTCTGCGCAATGATACGGTAATCGTCCAATGATAGTTCAACCAAGATAGATAATTTCCCCGATCTCACTTCCTATCGATTTTGATATCGCATGGTAAGAATGACTCCAAAAACTAGAAATTAATCAATAAGGATTATTGGTTGCAAGAGTTGATATAAGCCCAATTTGATGGTTGCTCTATTTCAGGAAGTAACACTTGAAGGGCTTTTTATTATCTGCATTGAGTAACTTTCTTTAAGAATAAGATGGTTTATCTGTCTATTATTGGCAAAGGTGCGTGAAAGAAAAGGCAAGGATAGGGGGAAGCCACCATTGATCTTAAAGACAGTGTCGGGATGATCGCTCACTCCTACAAATCCTTCGACGTATGGTAAAGAAGATGTTGCTAATTACGGGGAGTAATAATAAATAAAAAAGGGGTAAGGTTTCTTCCTTACACCTTTTGAGCAGAATGATGCGAGTTGGCTATGGAGTTTCAACCATGACTTATCCTCCCTCTCCAATTACTGAATCTATAATATTCGGGAATACTTATTTTAAAATACTACCTATTAGCTGCCATGTGCTCTTTTATATAGTATACAAGCTCTGGTTCATCACCCTTATGTACATCAGGAGTAAATTTACAACCTATCTGGTTCTCGGTGACCCAGCAAACGACGGCCTCCTTCTCTATTTTGGTTCTCCGTTTGTCATCCAATATAAAAGCCAAATGAATGTTACAATTGGAATTAATCTTGTGATTTTGGGGTACAAACAAACAACAACCCTCCAAGGAAAGATTTAATATGATCCCCTTCTGAACCTTCCCAAAAATATCCAGGGAACCCCGCTTCCAGTAATAAGCCTCTATGGAGGTTGAGATGCGGGTGGTCTTCCTGAGTTCCTGAACGGGCTTGCTGGCCTTTTGGATGAGTTGGCTGTCAGCCTCAGAAACAGGGGCCGGATACTCCCGATACTTCAAATCGGCCTTGAGAATATGAAAGTCAATCCATTCATTTAAAAAATTCAGGAGGTCATAAACCAAGCGCTCGTCATGCTTCTCATGCCGGTTCAAAAACCCATGGAGCGCCTCAAACAAAATGTCATGTTCCTCGCTGTGCTGCAAAAAACCCGGGTAATTAGTATTTCTCATAATGAGATCTTCTTCATGGAATTGTTTGGATACTAAGTTCACAAGTTCTCTAAGTATTGAATAAACATCAGTAGATCCATTTTCGTAGAGATCTACGGTCCGATTAAATATGGAAAAGAAATCATAATGCTGTGCATCTATGATCATGTTATTCACGCTGTATTTTGGATCCCACATTATGTGTTTAAATTTTTTCATATCAAACAACTCCATATTTACTAGATCGTAATACCTGTAAAAGAGTATTTATCACATGTTAACTTAGAATTCTGCCATTTGTTGATTATTACGGAGCGAAAGCTTGCATAGGTGGACAAATCTCAGCTCAAACAGTTACAGGAAGTAACACTCGAATGCCTTTTATTTGAGTAACTTTCTTTAAGAATAAGATGGCTTATATGAAAAGTCATTAAAACAGCAAACAAAACGATAGGTCACAATATAGCAATATCTAGAAAAACCCCGATTCAATTTCTATCAAGGCCTATCGTTTTTCACGATCATTTTTAAGGTTATGGTCACAATTTGGTCACAGAAAATAAGAATACTTTCCCAGAAGGGGGGAGAATTATGTATTGGAATGATGAAAGGGCAGAGCCTATATGACTCCGCCCCCCCTTATGAAACGTAATGGTTTACTGATTGGATGACTTAGCGAAAATATAGTGAAAAGGTATCGCAATTAAATCTCCAATGATAAAAGTCGCAAAGATTATCGCCATGGGTATCGCATAACTTGGGAAACGTACAGCAGCAAACAAGGGTATAAGAACACCAATGAACCACACTGACTTGTAGCAAAG
>JBEKJA010000304.1:0-4103 GCA_050011475.1 Syntrophales bacterium | reverse complement strand
GGGTTGCACCGGTTTTCCCGTCAGTTCGACAGTTATGGTATCGCCGGTAGGCCGCTCAACATATGCAGGGATAAATCCAGTCATAGTCAGAATCAGAACATGACTGAACACAGAAATGATGAGAGCCGCGATGAGGGCCTTTTTGGGAATCATGAAAATCCTTAACGAAAAGGAGCGATGAAATCAAGCGCTACATACATAGAATATGTTAAATTGGTAGAATGGCATATAAAACGGTAAGTCAACATAGAGCAAAATCAATAAAGGCCTTGATTACCCTTTGATGTTGATTTATCGTTTTTCACGGTGCTTTGCAAGGTTGTGGTCACAATCTGGTCACAAGATGTTAGGCAGGCCCCCCAGGGCGACAGCAGCAGGACGGGTCCTTTTATCCCTTACCACCCCTCACCCCGAAACACACAGAGGGTAAAAAGTTGAGGTTGAGTCATGCAGAAGAAGTCAAAATTAGATGCACCAAGAGCTAAGAAAGCGGCCATCCAGATATGAACTCAGGTTGAAGAAGGTTAAAGGATGGTTAAAGGGTTGATGTCGGAATATGATATCACTGACAGTGATAAGGGTCTTGATTCCTCTTTCACTCAATCCCTTACTTTCTTAAATAGTCCTGTGCTTCTTTGTTGTCTAATTTTGCCGCCATCTTAATGTCACTAATTGATGACTCCTTATCGCCTAAGGAATAGTAAACCTTCCCCCGCATGAAATAAAACTGCGATTGAGGATGATACTTAATAGCTTCGCTATAATCCCTTACAACTTGTCGGTGGTTGCCTAATAATTGATAAGCCTTTCCATGATTAAAATAAGCTGTTGCAAGATGAGTATATGTTGTGCCAAGTTAATCGCCTTTCCAGAATCCAGAATCGCCTGTCTATAATCTTTTAATTTAATATAGCAAGCCGCGCGATTTCTGTATGATTCTTCAAGGTTATGATCCAATTCTGTGGCCCTGTTATAGTCGTAAATGGCCATCTCACAATTGTCCAGATATTGAATGTGTGGTATGATTACGACAGTTTTTAAGGCGGGTGCCTCTCATTTATTTGTTGATGTATTTATATTATTTGCAAAAATGTTTACTTCTAAAAAGGCCTGAACTGGTTCAATTCATAGCAACTAAACGGAATCCCATGGCGGAATACCTATCGCTTTGGGAATGGCTGTTGCGAAAAGCTGATCGGGTATCCTCAGCGCTACTATTCCATGAGCCGCCGCGAGCAATGCGATAGAGGTTACTAGGAGTCTCTACTGGATTTTTGAGTTGGTCAGATGGATAATAACTATACCCATCCTGCACCCACTCCCAAACATTGCCCAGCATATCATACAAACCCCAAGCATTAGGCACCTTCGTTCCTACCTTATGGGTATGCTGGCCTGAATTTTTTTCATACCAGGCAATTTCATCGATGTCACCATATCGCTCACTTTCCGTACCCGCCCTGGCAGCGTATTCCCACTCTTCTTCCGTGGGAAGTCGATATTTAGCTGATCTGGTTTTTGCATTAAGACGTTGAATAAATGATTGGGCATCATTCCAAGATACATTTTCAACGGGGCAGAAATCCCCGCAGCTTGTGAATTTTGAAGGATTATGAGCCATAATTTTTTTCCACTGCCCCTGTGTCACCTCATACCTTCCCAAATAAAAGCCTGAAGTACAGGCTGTATGAACAGGTCTTTCATCCATATCAGCATTGTTCGATCCCATTTGGAAACAGCCGCCCTTGATAAAAACAAATTCCATCCCTGTGTTGGAATCTTTGAATATATTTGTGCTGGAGGTGGCCTCATTACGTTTCGTCGTTTTCACTTCGGATCTCTTTGTACCAACTGGTTTCTCACTACTAATAATTGCCCCTTTCTGAACCAGAGTCTCTGCTATTTCTTTTTTGTTGTGGGATGATGCCCAGCGCAACGGGGTTTCTCCGTTGTGGTTTATGGCATTTGCATCAGCCCCTTTCTGGAGCAGCAGCAATACCATCTCTTTTTTTCCTCGGAAGACTGCATAAAACAATGGCGTGTTTTTGGGATTATCTCTGGCATTGACATCAGCCCCTTTCTGGAGCAATAGCTCCGCTGCTGCATTCTCTCCTTGAGAAGCTGCATAAAACAATGGAGTCTCATGGCTGGAGTTATAAGCATTGACATCCGCTCCTGTCTGGATCAGCAATGCCGCAACCTCAATCTTTCCGTGATAGACTGCAATATGAAGCGGGGTATTTTGAAGTTGATCCCGAGCGTTGACATTTACCCCCTTTCCCAATTGCAGACGAACTGTAAGAATGTCACCCCTCCTTGCTGCATCGTGTAGTTTCATTTCTTTTGCTTGAGCCATCAATAGGCTATACATCAATAGAAAGGCACATGACAGGACCACAAAGATAAGTGTCTTCTTCATGGAATCTGTCCTTTCTCCATTGGGTGATCCAATGGTTTAAATTTAATCTAAGCGAAATTTGATTACTGTACACTCAGGTGGCTTACCTTAGATACTTGTACCATATATTAAGTTAAAGTTCTGCCATTTTAACTATTACAGTTTGAAAGCTAGCATAAATCAAAAATGGCAGTGCCAAACGATTTCAGGAAGTAACTATCAGATTAATAAAGACATACCCTCACCAGAGTCAATTGAACGCTTCCTCTTACAACTCTCTGTATCCACTATGCGTTGAAAGATAAAGATTGCCATATGAAATGTGGGATGGTTATTATGGTAGATGTTTGCTGAGGTTTGTGTAAAATCATAGTTCATAGCGTCGGGATTGTTTACAATGCGATATAACAATCTAACCTAAGGTTTTTCAGTATATATCTCTTCTTTTCAAACCATTCATCTCTTAGATTGTATGAATATATTACAATTTGCATTCTTTTGCATGTTTTCGGGTGTGACGGTTACAAAATAGTTACAAAATTCTGAACAGATCACAGGTCAAAAAGAATGCTTTCCCCGAAAGGGGGCCGGGGCCCAAAGTGAAGAAATGAGGGTCGCCCAGACATGGGCCCTGGGGAACCGCTTACGCCGAGGACGGTTAGATATTCGGCGGCCTGGCCACCTTTTGGGTCTTCCGAGTTTAATCATCTGACTTGAACAAACCAGCGAGTAGGAATACTAAGCCAAGAGGCCCCGTAAGATATGACATGTATTTTAAATACTTTCCTATAGATTCAAGCATTATTTCCTTATCAACATATTTATAAGTCATTACGGTGTATGCATTTTTATAAGCGTCCGTACGTTGAATATCTCCATCCGTAATATCTGCCTTCAATATATTCTTATAAATATCACGCAAATATTCTACATTCTTATATTTTTCATAATCTGCTATACGTTTATTTTGAACCTCTTGTCTCGCTTGAGATAATATTTCCGGTATTTTTTGAGCATAATCACTTTGTGTAACTACAAAGAATTTATGTTCAATGATATTTATAACTATCTTATTATAAACAATTGTTTTTCTCTTTAGATTTGATCCTGTGATTCTCATGTTATTTTTCTCTCTTCGGGCATGACAGTTACATTTTAGTTACACAATTCTGAATAGATCACAAGTTAAAAAGAATTATTTTCCCAGAGGGGGGATGAGGGACCCAAAGACGATAACCAGAAAAAGGCGATTCTCCATCATTTTTCAATTTCTTAGACATTAATTGGTTATAAAGATCATCTTGTATTATTTTGGTTTTTCTGAGGTTATTTTCAGTTAAGATGGTTACATTTTAGTTACATGTTTCATAGAATTTGACTAACTGATTGCTCTTACTACTGTTTGGTAGTGGGCAGTTGTCAGCATTGAGGATTACGGATGGAAAGAGGGTGACGCCATAGATCACCGGTGGCTGAAAGCCATCCGGTGCATTCGTTTGTTGGGCTTTATTACATAATATTTTCAAGAACCTCAACCACGCTCTGAACGCATGATTTACATGTCATATTCTTAAGGTCATCTTTAAACTGTTTTTGACCTTCTTCTGTTGTTAACTCACAACCATTCAACAATTTGCGGCAAATAAATGTGCCATGTCTTTCGGCAAATTGGTCCATGAGTTCTCTTGTCTTTGCATAAGTTTCC
>JBEKJA010000303.1:0-4116 GCA_050011475.1 Syntrophales bacterium | reverse complement strand
CGAACAGGCGATTCACATTTATCAGGATCCGGAGAAGACAATCCCACTCGATATGGATATTGTCAGGAAGGAATATTCTTCCATCCAATAGAACCGGTTGTCAAGCAGCGAGGAGGATTTCATGAAGAAGGAATATGATGTCATTGTTGCAGGAACAGGAATCGGCGGAGCTACCGTTGCCCGAGAGATGGCCAGGAAAGGCAAAAGTGTCCTCATGCTGGAAAGGGGAGGCCGAATCAATATGATGGGCAATACCATCACCATGGCAATGGTCCTCCAGAATTTCGGTCTTATCAGAAGCAAAGAGAAATATACCGTTACTTTTGGTAACAACTATGGCGGGCTTTCTGTTCTTGCTGCAGGGTGTGCTGTACCACCCCCGAAGTCGATATTTTCGCCTCTAGGAATCAATCTCACTACAGAGGCGGAAGAGGCCGGTAAGGATATGAAGGTACAGACCATGCCAGACAATCTTGTCGGTAAGGCAAATTTACGGCTGATGGAAGCGGCAAACACTGCTGGCTATAACTGGGGCAAAGTGGAAAATTTTATCGATCCCCAAAAATGCGTTGAGGGTTGTGCGGACTGCATGCTAGGGTGCCCGAAAGGCGCCAAGTTTACGGCCAGGAACTATGGGGACGAAGCGGTCCAACATGGCGCAGACCTTGAGCTTCATACGAAGGTTACGGACGTGATCATGGAGAATGGCCAAGCTGTTGGGGTCGAAACAAGCAAATGGGGCAGTAAGTCACGGTATTTTGGAAAGGCTGTTGTCCTTTCCACGGGTGTTTCCAACGTCCATATTCTCCGGCGGCTGGGTGTTGATGAGGCAGGAAAAGGCTTCGCCTGCGACTGGCTCCAATTTGTGGGAGGTATCGTTCCGGGAATCAACACGGCAAAAGCCAATCCCATGACCGTGGGTACACTTGAGCACTATGAGTCTGACGGTATAGCCATATTGCCTGTATTCCCGAACTGGTCACAGTTTATGGTCATGCTTTATTTCCTGGGAATCGCCAATCTTCCGAAGTTTGCAAATTTCTGGCAATATTCCGGCATCATGGTAAAGATTCGCGACGAGATCTCGGGAGAGATTTTCCAGGGGACCTCCTTTTCCAAGCCGGTAACGGAAACAGACCGGAAAAAATTAAACAAGGGGGTCTGGATCATTAAGAAGGTCCTGAAGCAGGCCGGTGCTAAAGACGAAAATATTATTGCATTGAAGCCATCCGGTGCCCATCCCTCGGCAAGCTGCAGGATCGGAGAGGTCGTGGACAAGAATCTCGAAACCAAATTCCGCAATCTATATTGCTGTGACGCAAGCGTCATGCCTATGGCACTCGGACTGCCGGTGGTCTGGACCGTCGCATCACTCGGCAAAAGGCTTTCAAAGCACTTGAATGGGCGGCTCGGCTGACAACTGCCGGACCGCTACTCATCGCCTCCAATAGTTAAATGAAATTTATGCAAAAACCGATGGTATGCAGGTGCAAAGAGAACCGTTACAAAAGTCAGAAACGATATCCCGCTGAATAAAGCATACAAAGCCGAAAAGATCTTCCCGGCACTTGTATTTAAGTGATCAACCGGCCCCATGCCGGTAAGAATCATCGATGCAATAAGAAACGAGTCAATCCAGGCCAATTCGCCAAATATATAATAGCCGCCCTTGCCTATCCAGCCTTGAAGTTCCACCGAATATTGCCTGGGGTGAGTTCTATCGAGTTGACTCTTGATTTTTATACTTCCGCCCAATATGAGCTGCGCAGGTTTTTTGAATCCCATCTATTCTTGCGATATCAGAAAACCGATTCCATCTTCTACAGGACAACATACTATACTAATAATCTCAGGAAATCTTCAAAAGGTGTGAGGCTGTGCGACAAAACGCATGGTGATAGTCGGAGATCGCTACGGTTGGAGTTGGAACTAAAAAGGTCTGTGATAAAGCGGTTAGGGATTCAGATGCCTCTAACTGAAGTTGACTCATTGGATCTCCTGACATTCTTCTGTTTCAAATATTTGATTGATGATAAACTATATAGTTATTTTCCTCGAGTCTACAGGAAACAGATAGAAGAAGCCGATAAGAGAAGGCCGGGGTCTGGGGATCTCACACGGCAAATTATATGGAGCTGGATAAGCAGCATCACAGAAGATGACTACGGGCGAGATTTGCCTCTTATGAAGGAAGTCGAGACGTTAAAAAGCAAAGATCAGGGGATTCTAAATTATTCTCGCTTTATTGACTTTCTCGATGATATTAATAGCAAATTTAGTAAGCAGATCGCAGCATAGAAATTTCTATAGATTCAATCGAGAGATGAATCGATAAGTGATCCTTAATTGCTTCTCAAGGGAGTTGGAGCGAAGAAAAGTGAAAAGCATTTCTCGATAAGGCTGCAATCAAACTTAGTCTGAACTGCACCAGATTTAATGCATTCATAAAGAATGCACCAGAAATTACGTGATCTGAACAGAACTCGATCTGACAGTGACTGTCAAGTCTGGTATTAACTTCTTCCTGAAACAAATAAAATCCACACTAAACAAAGATTACAAGATTTCAACTGATAATTGTTATTGACTAAATGTGAATGCGTAGCTTAAATTGAGACGGAATTTGTTATGGAAATCATGGTCATTCTTGCCCATCCTCAGAAAGGTAGTTTCAATCATTCGATTGCCGAAATCGTATTGCAAACCATAAAATACCAAGGACATCGAGTCAATTTTCATGACCTTTATGAAGAAAAGTTCAATCCAATTCTTCCACACGAAGAGATCCCCAAAACAGCTCCATTGGACTCTATAGTTTTAACTCATTGTAATGAAATTACCCGAGCTGCTGGCATCATCATTGTGCATCCTAATTGGTGGGGGCAACCACCTGCTATATTAAAAGGGTGGGTAGACAGGGTCATGCGTGTTGGTGTGGCCTACGAATTTGCGGAAGGTGACAGTGGAGAAGGAGTCCCGATTGGATTATTAAGAGCAAAAACTGCTTTGGTATTTAATACATCCAACACATCAAGAAAGAGGGAACTTCAAGTTTTCGGTGATCCTCTTGAAGTGCTTTGGAAAAGCTGTATATTTGAATTGTGCGGGATTCAACAATTCCACCGGCGGATGTTCGGGGTAATCGTAACGAGTACCGTGGAGCAGAGGCGATCCTGGCTCACAGAGGTTCGGGAAACAGTTACCCATTATTTCCCGAAACAATGAGATAGGCTATTTTAGTGAATTAGCGGCTATATGATTCGAAAATGCATGGAACAGGATATCGGTGTGATCTTTGAGATCATCAATGACGCGGCGCAGGCATATAAAGGTGTAATACCTGCTGATCGGTGGCATGAGCCATACATGTCGCAAGAGCAACTGAAACAGGAAATCGATGCTGGTGTGTCCTTCTGGGGCTTTGAAAAGGACGGCAATTTAGTTGGTGTGATGGGCATCCAGGATAAGGGGGAAGTCACACTCATCCGTCATTCGTATGTCAGAAAGCAGTCATGGAACCGAGGAATTGGTACTATCTTGTTGCAGTTTCTTGAATCGATAACAGATAAGCCTATTCTGATTGGAACATGGTCAGATGCGACTTGGGCAATTGCATTCTACGAGAAGAACAGCTATCAACTCGTTTCAACAGAAGAGAAGAACCATCTGCTCAGGAAATTTTGGACAATTCCAGAACGGCAGATCGAAACATCTGTAGTTCTTGTGGGTAGCAGTTGGGTTAAAAAGGAGGAATCATGACCAAGAGTGAACAAGCAGTTTCTAAATTTATGGAAGGTTATAACTGTGCACAGTCAGTTTTTTTCTCTTTTTGTGATGATCTCAAGATAGAGAAAGATAAAGCCTTAAAAATAGCTTGTGGATTTGGTGCAGGTATGGGGAGAAAAGAGGAAGTCTGCGGGGCTGTGACTGGTGGAATAATTGTAATTGGAGCTAAATATGGTAGGGGAGAAAATGATGATCGAACAGCCACAGAGGAAACTTATGCAAAGACAAGAGAACTCATGGACCAATTTGCCGAAAGACATGGCACATTTATTTGCCGCAAATTGTTGAATGGTTGTGAGTTAACAACAGAAGAAGGTCAAAAACAGTTTA
>JBEKJA010000302.1:0-4127 GCA_050011475.1 Syntrophales bacterium | reverse complement strand
CCTATCACAAATCTTATTAACAATTAGTCTGATGCAGGGAAATCTGTGTGATTTTGCCGATCTTTGAGCAGATCATATCGCTGGATTTTTACCCGAAGGGTTTTTCGATCAATGCCGAGTACCTGGGCCGCGCGGCTTTGATTCCATGAAGTGGTTTCAAGAGCCCGAATAATCTCCATACGCTCTGCCTCTTCCAAGGGGGATAAAAGTGCGGCATGCTTCTGGAGTTTCTTAAAACGTTGAGGCAGGTGTTCCGGTTGTATGACAGTGAAAGGCGATAAGAGAAGTGTTTGCTGCAAAACATTTTCCAATTCACGGACATTTCCAGGCCAGTCATAGCCGATCAGGGCTTCCATGGCTGTACCCGATATGCGTACCGAGGGATAGCCGAGCTTCTTCAGAAAAGATTCTGTTAACTGTGGAATGTCTTCCTTATGTTCCCTGAGTGACGGCAGGTGAAGACGTACAACGAATCGATACAATAAATCTGCCCTAAACCTACCCGTCTTCACCTCATCATCAATAATGCGGTTCGTTGCAGCTACGACCCTGACATCCACGTGCTTTACCTGGTGGCCGCCAAGATGCCGGACCTCTCTATCCTGCATAAAGCGTAATAGTTTCCCCTGCAATGAGGGTGACATCTCCGAAATTTCATCGAGAAAAATCATCCCGCCCAGAGCTGCTTCAAGAAGCCCATCATGAGCATGGTCGGCACCGGTAAAAGCGCCTTTTTCATAACCAAAGAGCTCCGATTCAAGAAGCGTATCTGGAATGGCGCCGCAATGAACAGCGATAAATGGCATATCCCGCCGGACACTCATTTGGTGCAGTGACCTGGCTGAAAGCTCCTTGCCGGTTCCGCTTTCACCCTCAATTAGTACACTGGCCATTGAATCGGCTACTCGTGCCAGTTGCTTGTAATAGGCCACCATGGCGGCCGAAGATCCGATAAGTCTTGGCTCTTCGGAAACAACAGGCTCAGCACCCATCCCGAATTTCCGAAATTGGCGGACCGTGAGAACCTTGTCCACCATGGCCCGGATATCATCGGGTGAAAATGGCTTGCTGATATAATCCCAGGCTCCTGTCCGCAGAGCATCCATCGTCGTATCCAGAGAACCGTACGCTGTCATAAGAACTACAGGAAGTTCCGGCCACTGCTCCCGGACATGTCTGAGAAACTCAATGCCGTCCATATCAGGCATTCGTATATCGGAGAGGAGAAGATCATAACTGGAGAGATCCTCCTCCAGGGCAATACGTGCCGATGTAAACGAGGATACATCATGCCCTGCCCTTGTTAAGGCCTCCTGCAAAAATTCGCAGGCGACGGCATCATCATCTATGACTAGGATCCTGGCAGACATACCTATCTCCTATAGGCCCTTTTGTGCCATGTAATCGGCCAGATCAGAAACCCGACATGAGTAGCCCCATTCATTATCATACCAGGCCACGACTTTGGCGAAGTCATCTCGCAGACACTGGGTAAATTCCAAATCAATGATGGAGGAATGATCATCACCCTTGAAATCCATGGAGACAAGAGGCGCCTCTTCGCAAGCCATGATCCCTTTGAGACTCTTCCGGGCTGCTGTCTTCAGTGCCTCACGCAAACCTTCCGTCGTGGTCTTGGTACGGAGCTGCGCAACAAAATCCACAATCGACACGGTTGGGGTAGGCACTCTCAACGCATAACCGTCAAACCGGCCAGCAAGATCGGGAATAACAAGAGAAAGCGCCCGAGCTGCACCTGTGCTTGTCGGTATGATGTTCTGGCCCGCCGCACGGGCTCGTCGAAGGTCCTTATGGGGCATATCAAGGATTCTCTGGTCATTTGTATAGGAGTGAACTGTAGTCATCATTCCCTTTTCGATGCCGAAAGCCTGATGAACGACCATTACAGGCGGAGCGAGACAGTTCGTCGTACAGGAGGCGTTGGATACGATGTGATGTTTGGATGGGATGTAAGAGCGGTGATTCACTCCCAATACAACGGTGATATCCTCCTCTTTGGCCGGCGCTGTGATGATGACTTTTTTTGCTCCCCCTTCAAGATGGGCCTGTGCCTGGGGGCCCGTGACAAACAATCCAGTACTCTCGATGACAAGATCTACGCCTTCGTCATCCCAGGGAATTTCTGCAGGATTACGGAAAGACAGGCTCCGGATGAGTTGGCCGTTAATGAGAAAACCTTCCTTCCGGACCTGGACATCACCGCAGAAGCGGCCGTAGTTGGTGTCATATCGGAATAGATGAGCGTTTGTCACCACATCAAATAGATCATTTACTGCAGCAACCCGCAGGGAAGTGGGATGCCTTTCCAGAACTGCCTTGAGGACCTGCCGCCCAATCCGGCCGAAACCGTTGATGCCGAGGCGTATCATAGCCTCCTCCTTTTATTGCACGGGACTTTGTTTTTCAGTTGTCGTCTATTCTATATTTATGTGCTGCCATTAAATCATAACGCGTCTGGAGCGACTTATGCAGCCGGGCATTATCAATGGCGATGGCACTGAGATTCGCGGCAGCCTCCAGGAATCGGATCTACTTATCACTGAATTTCCTTACCTTGTCCGTATAAACCCGCATCACTCCCATTGCCTTTTTTTCATGCATCAATGGAACGACGAGCAGAGACCGGATTCCTTCCGCCCTGGCCATGGGGCCATATTGAAAATCCTCGTCCGATCTGGCATCTTCGATCCAGACACTGTGCCCCTTCAGGGCTTTTTGATCAAGTCCGCTTTCAGCGACAAGCACGGGCCCCTTTGATACGTATTGCTTGGATAAACCATAGGCGGCACCCATCAATAGTTTCCTGCAACGGGAATCCAGAAGGCGAAGACTGCAGGCTTTGACATGCATCGTCTCAGCGACACACCGCACAATTTCCTCCAGAACCCGCGCAGGCTCTAGGGAAGCGTTGACAACCCTGGCCACATCATACAAGGCAATGAAATAATCCAAACCCTTATCTTTCATCTATATACCTCCCACCTTCTGATGACTCTTACTGCATTATTCACTGATGCATCGACTTCGTCAATATCATTTTTTCAGCCGGCTCAGTACTTGCAGGGCCGATGTTCTGCCTGACAGGATCGTTGCTTCGTATCCGCAGCCCATGGGCGCATACCCGCCGGTGAATTCCAAGCCCTTGATAAATCGCTCCTGCGGTACTGCAAGGGTTCGCGCAACGATGGAATCCCAGGGATCCTGCTCGTAAGCGTAGATTGAGCCTTTATAGACACCTGTGTAGCGTGCAAAGGTGGGGGGGGCAGCGATCTCTATTTCCTCTATATGATCGGAGATCCAGGTCCCCAACGCGGCAGAAAACTGATCGATCATTACCCTGGCGAACCGCTCCTTCGTTTTCACATAATCCTGCGGCAAGACATTTTGCCATGCATCCGGTCCGGCCAGGGCTGTCAGGGAAAGGATAGTAGTGCCGGGAGGTGAGCAATTCGCATCAGCCCGATTCAGGCAGATGGCAGCCTGCATACCGGGCTCTTCCAGGGCGAAGAAATTTCCGTAGGCTTTCTCCGTATCCATATTTTCACCGATGAAGTAGCCATAGCTGTCGATCCCAAGCTTGTCCGGTGAAGCATCCAATCCGAGATAAACGACAAAAGCGCTGGCCCCGATCTTCCGGGCATTGGTCAGTTTAAACGCCCCTTCCGGCAAAACCGATTGAGGATCAATCAGGCGGTTATATACAAGGTTCGGCGACGCATTCGAGATAACCCAGGATGTGGCAATTCTATCTCCGGCTTCTGTTTCCACCCCGGTGACTTTTCCATCTTCCACAAGGATCTTGGCCACCTTCGTGCTGTAAGTGGTATGCCCGCCCAATTGCCGGATCCGCGCATCAATGGCCGCGGACATCCCATGGGACCGGAATTGCGGGATGTGGGCACCCCTGAGAAAATAATCGTGAAGTACAATCGCCCAGATTGTGAAAGACAGACGGTTAACGGGTAATCCTAGGTAGCACCAGTAGGGATAGATCAAGTCCAGAGCTTCCTGGGAGAAGCCGAACGTCCGGGTGACGTCATCGACGCTGTAGCCCGCCGTTGTTAGGAAGGATGGGTATTTATCCATGAGCACCTGTCCATCCGGGG
>JBEKJA010000301.1:0-4143 GCA_050011475.1 Syntrophales bacterium | reverse complement strand
GGGGTAATATTTTCCAGGGCGATGTTGAAGGCACCTCCGAAGTTGTAATCCGGAAGGTTGGGCTCACTATCCGCCGCCGCACCGACTTCAAAACTGTTCTTATAGGCACCCGAGAGCATGTCGAAAGATGTGTTATGCCCCAGCGCCTGAAAGAGTTCGGCGCGGTAATTGTCAGGGTTGAGATACCATTTGGTCCCTTTTCCATACTCCACACAATAACGACACATAATCCACCTCATTTTTGTTAAGAGATCCTGCTAGGGGACTGGCTTAATGGTTTCATCATATCCATGTTCCGGGGAAAAGGCTATATTTTATTTCAATTCGTAATCATCAGGATAAGCTGTTCAAGAAATTGAGGACTTGTAGGAGTACTACTCACTTTATGCACACCATTTTCCTTTAGCCATTTCTAGTAAAATCAATGACTTGAAGTTCCTACAACGGTACGTCCCGGGGAGCCAATAAAATAAAGGGGTTAGCCAAGTTCAGGTTAGCCCCTTCTTCTTTACAGGGTGACTTTATCCCGCTATATAGTCCCGCTTTTTTATTTTCTTACCCCCAATCCTATGCTCGTTATTGTTAATGTATGATGCTGAAAAATTCTTGATGGAAAGGGCGGGGGGAGGACAGCAGGATGAGGGGTTCGGTTATCAGATGGGTTCCATATCGCTTCTACACGCAAAGGGGTAAAAAAGGTTTAGTCAACGGCTTGACTTCCCACAATAAAACGGCATACAGACAATAGAGATCACCTAAAGTGTCCTAAACCGTACTTGTCTTAACAGGCAATGTCATATCAAGTTGCGATTATTTACTTCTCCTACAAAAGTCCTTACTGTGTCGTTGTACTGAAAAGTATGGATTACAGATTAAAACACTTTAGATGCTTAAACGGCGCTAGCAGATTAGACAAAAAACTATGCCTTTATGTAAGGAAACAGAATCACACTTTGAGACTTACCGAAAAGGCAGGAAAGTCCACATTTAATGTCTCATATTACCATTTACTTATCCAATCCATCAGTTTATTGTGAATGTCATCAGTAATGCCGAGCTTTTCGATTCTGTACCGAAAAGAATCGTGCGATACATGAAGTAAATTAGCTGCTGTTGTCTTATTGCCTTTCGCATATATAAGTGCTTTGGTAATTAACGATTTCTCCAATTCATCCATTATTACATTAAGATCAATTCCACCTTCAGAAAAATCAACATATTGAGCATTTATAGCGGTAGTAGTTTTGGGTTTTTGATGAGTAGTATAAATGCTCAGAGCAATCTTAATTAAACATTCACCATTCTCCCAACCTAAACATCCTGCACCAGAGCAGTCTCTATTTACAATTATACATGACTTCATTTTTTATACTCCCGAAGATTGAAGGTTATATCTGTTTATTCTCTCCCGCACTTCGTGTAAACAAAAAAAGCAAGAAACGTGCCCATAATAAATGATTTAAATGTGTAATTTCATATAAGTACCACTAGATAAATTATTGTCTATGTAATTACTTCTTTAAAAATAAACAAAATATATCAGTTTTTGGTATCCAGTTGTATAAAAAATATCTGAGCAAAGTATTTAGGGAGATTGGTAATCTACAACTTTCCAATTTTATGTGGGAATCCCCATTTTTGGGGGATATTCACGTTCCCGCATCCATTTAATCAGCGCCCTAATAAAAAATATTTAATAATATTAATAATATATAGTTTATACTACTTTAATGGTATGAAGATTGCTTATTATCCATAGATCGCACGCGTTTATTCTCGGGAGAGGGGAGAATGATAACATCGAAGCATACTTACGGACGTATATATCAACTTTTGTGACGTTTAATATAAATTCAATATAGCAGTGATATCATCAATAGCGATGAGTAGCGGCTAGTATAAAAAAACTATCAAAAGGAGAAAAATTATGAGAAAGATTCTGTTAGTAACGATTGTGGTGATAATGGTTGCGGTATGGGGAGGTATTGCTTTAGCTGCAGACACGAACACTCTTACGGTTACTGCTACAGTTCTGGGAGTATGCAAATTTAACACCGCGGCAGAAACATTGGCTTTCGGTACACTTGATCCGTCATCAGCTGCCAATGGAACTGGAACAGCCACTGCCACGTTCTGGTGTACAAATGGAACGACGGGTACGCTCGCTGCTGGTCAAGGTTTATATTATTCTAGTTCTAATCGAATGCGGAGTGCTGCACATACAACGGCATTCATTCCATACTCTCTTGGTCTGAGTCCAACCTCAACAACTGGATCGGGTAAGAGCACCCCGATTACTTTGACAATTACCGGTACGGTGCTCAATGCGGATTACATAAATGCGCTGCAAACAAATGACTATACAGATACGGTTAGTGTCACCATAACTCCATAATTTCAAGCTTTCATGATCCATTTCTAGGTAGACGACTTCAAGCCGTCTACCTAGAAATATATTTTTTCTCAGATAACTACGTAAAAGGTGGTCAGAGTCTGGAATATGAAAAGATTTATTATATCTGGTATTGTATTTATTTTTACTCTCATTGGGACAGGCACATGCCTTGCATTATCCTGTACATTTGGTTCACACGCGCAAACTGTTCCTTTCGGGACTCTCGATCCATCATCATCGGCTAATGCAACAGCCACTGTTACCGTTACAATCAGATGTACTGGCAGCAACTCCACATGGACTCTGACCAGTAACAATGGTTTGCATTATAGTGGCACAACCAGGAGGATGCAAAATACAAACGTATCGACCCAATATCTGCCTTATAGCTTGACATTCAGCCCTACCACGGGTAATAAAGCCACCACGTCCACAACCGGTTCGGGTACGATTCTTAATAGTGATTATATCAATGCTTATGTTGGCAGCTATTCGGATACTGTTACTATTACCATAAGTCCCTGAGTGATCGTAACCCTTGGTGCCCTATTATATTTATCTATGAGTGATCCCACTTTATGCAGATACTGGAGCACTGATTGATGAACGGTTCAATGCGCACATTTGTTCGATTTGTCATTCTAGCAGGGGTTTGTTGGCTAGCTGTACCTTTCCTAACTTCCTATCAAGCTGCCGCAGCTGGTTTTCAAGTGTCACCGATTACGCTTGCACTTGGCCAAGGCATAAGAAGCGGCGTATTTACGGTAACGAATCAAGACCAGCAGAAGATGAATTTCCAGATATCTATTTCGGAATGGACACAAAACGCCTAGGGCAAGGATGAATACTCGGAAACAGCCGACATCGTTTTTTTCCCGAAGATCATGACTGTTGAAGCTGGCGAACAGCGAGTTATCAGGGTTGGGGTCAAGGGGCCTCCACCGCTCCAGGAGAAGACATACCGCATTTTTATAGAACAGATCCCTACACATGGAAAAGCTAAGGGAGTGAATATAGCGATTTATTTTCGCTTTGCTCCGCCTATTTTCGTGAAGCCGGCCATGGTAACAGTCAGCGGCACTATAGACGGCATTGAATTAACACCCGGAAAAGTCAAAGCGGTTGTGAAAAACACGGGGAATGTTCATTTCAGAATAAGTTCCATCCTGGTCAAAGGTATAGCAGCAAACGGAAGCGAAGTTTTCAGCAAAGAAATAGAAGGCTGGTATCTCCTAAACCGTGCCACTCGCATTCTTGAAGCTCAATTCCCCAAAGAAAAATGTCGAGATCTGTCATCAATTGAAATTGAAGCAAAAACGGAAAATTTCAATCTGAATGGAAATCTGCATGTTCAAAAGGGAATGTGCGGTCAATGAGGTCGTGCTTATAGGCAGATTTGTCTATTTGTCAGCTAATTATTTTCTTCGGTTTATCCTCTATGGAACGGCGCTGCTGATTGTGGCAACCGTTTTTCCGGAATATATTCAGGCAGCAGAAACCCTCGTCGTGAACATCACCGTCAACAGTGTTTCCAAAGGCGATTTTTTTGTCATCCGAAATGAAACCGGTGAGTTTTTGATAAAAGTGGAGGATTTCCCATCCATAGGGATACAATTGCCTGTTGACCCAGGTACGGTCATAGGAGGAGAGCACTATATTTCACTGAGCGCTCTCAGCGGCGTTTCTGTCGTATTCGATGAGAAAAAACTCTCACTTGTCATAACAGCGTCAGCCAGCCTTTTACCAAA
>JBEKJA010000300.1:0-4145 GCA_050011475.1 Syntrophales bacterium | reverse complement strand
TTACTCCGGAGGGAGCCCGAGCAGCTGCCTCTCACACGGGTGCCCTGGCAGGCTCCGATGAGATTTGGCAGAGCATGGCACGCCAGGGTGGCGCCATTCCTATCGCAGGTTTTGAAGCTTTCGCCGATACTTTGATGGGGTTCTCTTTGCTGGGTGATGAACTCGGAGACCGCATTGCTGTAATATCCGGTCCAGGTGGGCTTGCTGTATCTGCCGCCGAGGCTTGCGGATTCAATGGCTTGAAGCTTGCCAAGCTCATGGAACAAACGCAAACCGCTCTATCCCACTTCGTCCCACCAACCGGAACAAGCCTGAAAAATCCTATCGATGTGGGTATGACGGCAACCCTGGATATCGATATTTATATTCAAGCTGTCCAGATTGTAGCCGAGGATCCTTCGGTGGATACGTTACTGATCATTGGCATCGGGCTCTCTCCGGAAACAAACCAGCGATATACTGAATCGCTGATCGATCTCCGTCAGAGATCACAAAAACCTTTCCTGATGGTTAATGTCCCCGGATTCGATCCTTCGATGAGTATAAATTTTCGCCGCTCCGGTCTGCCGTTTTTCGAAACAGCGGAACGGGCAGTTGCCACATATGCCAGAATTCGCCAGTATCAGCAATGGCGGAAAAAGCACTGACCTGTCCCCTAAAACCGGTCCAGATTTTATTTTAGGATTCCGGCATAATTTTAGATCACCATTAAGGAGTGCAGGATGAGTCGGAAGATACGTACTTGTACACAAGAAGATATCGGGGTTTTAGTTGAGACTATGCGAAGATCATTCCAGGATATAGCAGAACGCTTTGGTCTGACCCAAGAGAACGCCCCTAACCATCCATCCAATTGCACAGCGGAGTGGATTAAGAAAGACATGGATCGCGGTGTCACTTATTTCATTATTGAAAATGGAGACTTCGTTTGTGGATGTGTTGCGATCAAAAGGGCAAATCCAGGAGTATGCTATCTTGAACGTCTTGCGGTGCTTCCGGACCAACGGCATCAAGGTTTTGGCGAAACTTTAGTCAATCACGTGATTTCGAAAGCAAAACTTCTTGGGGTTCGTAACGTAAATATAGGAATCATTGCAGAACATACTGAACTGAAGATCTGGTATAGGGGAATCGGATTCGTTGAGGGAGAGAGCAAGGCATATACCCACTTGCCTTTCCGTGTTACCTTCATGTCATACAAGGTGGAGTGAACTGCTAACAATCGCATGCGGATGGTTTACGGCCACCACTGATTTTGGCCATGACTCTTTTTCCATCCGTAATCCTTAATTCTGACAACTGCCAACACTGAACAGGAGTAGTCAGCAACATGCTTCTTCCCGAAATCGTTTGTCACTGCCATTTTTGATTTATGCAAGCTTTCAAACCGTAATAATCAAAAAATGGCAGAACTCTAACTTCTGAATGTGGTACATGTTCTGAGGGTAGGTCAGGGTGATTTTTTACTTACTCAGTGTCACAGAAAAATGATTCCTCCTGTTTTTTGCCCATGCTTTTTCATTGTGCCCCGGATCAATAGGACGTCCTTTACCGTAGCTGATGGTATTTATTCTACTTTTATCTACACCTAAATCAACAAGGTACTTCATGGCATTATCAGCACGCCTTCGACCAAGTGCGAGGTTATGCTTAACAGAACCTCGTTCATCGCAGTTTCCTTCTATGCTTACAATGTAATTCGGGTGCGCCTTCAGCCATTTGGCATGCTTATCAAGAATCTCCCGGGCATCCGGTCTGAGCACATAGCTATCAAAATCAAAATGAATGTTATCGAACTGAACGGCTTCTCTCTCAGTATTGACTTCCGCCTTTCTTGCCATCTCCGCAGCTGCTGCCTTCTCCTCGGCCATCCGTTTTGCCATTGCCTGTTCATCAGCCATGGCCTTTTCTCTAGCTAACTGCTCAGCCATAACTTTTTCTTTTTCAGCGTCGAATGGTTGCGTCGGAGGTTGTTCGACAGCAGCCTGTATCTGCATGGCAGGCACCTTTCCAGGCTCAGATGGTGAGACTTGTGACGGCACGGGCAGCAGTGGTGGATTGGAAGGTGAATCAATCTCACAGACAATTTTCCCTATATCAATGATTACGTCATCCGATGGCGGTATGGCAATGGTTAAAGGGTAAGCCTTGCCTTCGTATTCAAATGAAGCTTGGTATATACCCGGGACGGCAATCTTGTTCGGAGTTTGGGTCTTTTCTTTTAGTGCCCTGCATCCTTGCTGTTCTGATGAGGGGTGCCCATCTTTTGTCTTCATGACAGTTTCGAAATAAAATTCACCGTTCCTGCCAGTCGGAAACTTGAATTCCTTACCATTGACTATCATGATCACATCATAAAATTCGATGGGCAATACCTCTCCACGCTTCTTGACAGAAATCACGCCCGTCACCGCCTGGATCTTCGCAGCCTCAAACCCAACGCAAGACCCGCTCCAGATGGGAGGTAATACATTTGCATTTACTCCTGAAATGGTATATTCGAGCGGTATATTATTCTCCACTAGGCTGATCTGATTCACATTATAAGATCTCATGGTAGGAATGATCATTCTGCCTAAAGAGTCTGTCTTCCCTATTTCTTCATTGTTTACCATGACGCCGACATCAGATAATTTGTCTGCCATTACTATACTGAAGCTGTTGTTGACCGGTCGTGTAAAGCCAAAGAATCCGCCGACATAAACCAGCGCCCCTGCAGCGCTAGCATTATATGTCTGGGAATTTGTTCCACCGGTCTGCTGAAAGTAGGAATCCAATGAATATGTGCCATAACGTCCATTATATTGGATATATGGATTAAATAAATTTGTTGTCCCGGCCGTGTTGCTTTCGTTCCGGTTAAAAAACGCATGGTAACCCAACCCTTCCCCAGTGGGCGTATTCTTCTGCAATTGCAATGTCTCGGTATTTCCATCCCTTGTTGATTGAACCTGTGTGGTAACTTGTATATCTTTTGCCGGAAAATAATTGAGGCTTGCAAATACTTGATAGTCCGTACCTGTATTTATAACTGCCTGAGTCGTGACGGACAGTGTTAATGCCCTTGTTAGATTGTACGTATAGTTTGCCGATGGCACATGTTTGGTATCTGAATCATATACTCGCTGCTCCGAGTAGCCGATGGAGAACGCGCCCCAGTTTGTTGTGGTATAACTGAGTGCAATACTTCCCACATACTTGATCTTTTCGGCCAATGAAGAAGAACCGATCGTGGTGTAATCGTGAGTATAAGTTGTGAATAACAAGCTGCTGCCGAAACTGTCTTTTTGATAACTGTGAGATAAAGACACGGCAGAGCCTGTATTGTCAGAGGCGCCTGCGCTCTCGGCAAGCGCCGCGGTTGCAACACCGACCCTGGGAATCAGAAATGAGGTTTGAACGCTACCGTTGTAAATGTTATTCGATGCCTCGGCGCTTGCACCGACAGTCCATGAGTCACTAACGCCGTAGCGGTGAAAAGCAGAAAAAGCAAGGTTATTGTAATCATTGCTCTCCGTGCCATATTGTTCCCTGAGAAATCCAATATTATAGCTGTAATCGTTGAGGCCTTTTTTCAGTAGAATATCAGTGAAGTAAAATGGGGAGCGTAGCCTCTGCTCATTTCCAAAAGGATCTTTGATAACCAGTTCAACATTGCGGGCACCACCGTAATAGTTTAAGTTTTGTAATTCAAACCGCCCTGGTTGGACATTCTGCCTGCCAACTAGGGCACCGTCCAGATAAATGTCCACCTGCGAAGGTAATGTGGCGGCTCCCATGAGATTGAGCGTTGGCTGTTTTATCAAATAGGGGTCCATTTGATAAACCTTTGAAATTCCAAGCCCACCTATATTGATCGTACTCCCAAGACTGCCTGAAGTAGCAAGCATATCCCCAACCGTGATCCACTGAAGATCTTTTGGGCGTTCATATGTCAATGAACTCATCAATCGCACGAAGTCAGCGTTCTGCTCAGTCTTGGTATACTGTGAGTCGGTTAGAAAGAAAAAGTTTCCAGACCGCATGCCAAGTTTATCAGCAATTGTGAATGACTGAAATCCGGAGGGATCACCGTATGAGTAGTTCAAACCATAATTCAGGAAAACGCTTTTCTCTCTCGGATAGTATACATTCTGACTTGATGG
>JBEKJA010000299.1:0-4147 GCA_050011475.1 Syntrophales bacterium | reverse complement strand
CGGTTATTTTTTCTCCACGATACAAGGGAGCATGCTGTCCCATCGGCAGGATTCCATGGAATTGCGAACTCAATAAATCCATTGTTGCCTTATCCGTTTTGTGCAGGATAATAATCGCATCCTGTCCTTTCAATGAACCCGTGTTTTGCAAAAAAGTATAGCGCTTCGGAGAGGTATAGTCGAAACCGATATATTGATTTCCGGTGTAAAATACAGCTTCCGCCACGGTAGTACCCTTATCCGAGAGCAGAAAATATCCCTTTCGTGAAGGATGTTCATAAATAACTGTCCCGATTTTATTGCCCAGGGCCGGCCATCCGTGAAACTGGCGTGTGGTATCCAGAGAGACGGGCAAAGGAATGAAGGGATTTACCAGATGGATGTGAACCATCAGAGTCAAAACGGCGGCCAGAACAATACCTGACTGCATAAATCGACGATGTATTTTATTTTGCCTGAAATGATTCGCATATACATGCCACATGAGAATAAATCCGGCGATATAAGCCGGAGCAGGCCAATTTGCCTCGGAAACCTTTCCTTTCATGGATGAGGCTGCAAAAAAGAGAAGGATCGGCCAGGAAAGGAAACCCAAATACAGGTATGCATGGCGATCGGCTGGCGCAACAGCTCTTAAGGATCTAATACTGTAAAAGATAAATGCCATAAAAAGCAAGGGAGTGATAACGCCGGCCTGTCCACCCAGGTATTCAGCCAGTTTATTGAAGATGCTTTTGTCATGAGCTGAGAATCCCTGTTTCAACTGGTAAGCGAATGAAATCCACTCGTGATTCCAGTTCCAATAGATAACCGGAGAAAATAAAAGCAGTGCAATCACCAGCGCCAGATATGGCGGCTTCTTCAAAAGCCAGAATCTATTGTGATGTGAAAACAATATAAAGCCATAAAAGCAAGGTACAAAAAGGATCATGGTATATTTGCTTAAAAGACCCAATCCAAGCGCCACTCCTAACAGATACCAGGATGCTGTGGATTTTTCTGCCACGATCCGTGCGCCTGCAAAGGTTGCCATGGACCAGAAAAGAAGCATGGGAGTATCCGGAGTCTGTATGATGCACCCGGCTGAAAAGAGCAGGGTGATGTTTAACAGGAATATTGTTTCCCATGCCTGGTCTTTCACGGTGTTATTGAAAAGAATCCTGGCGGTTCCAAATATGAAAACCAAAGTAACCATCGTGGAGATATAGCCGCTGAGCCTGACAAAAACTTCTTTATAACCACCCATGCGTGTGGACAGGGCCATGAGATAAGCAATCATGGGCGGGTGATCGAAGTAGCTCCAATCGGGATGGACGGACCAGTACCAGTAATACGCTTCATCGGGTACCAGCGGAATTTTCCAAATTAAAAAAAGGCGTAAAAGATAAAGGGCCAGGATAAAAACGAATATTGCCTTTGGACTGAAAAAAGTTTTCCACGTCTCTACGTTATTTGGAGAATAGTTGGGATCCATTGGTTCAGGAAATTTCATTTCTGTAGAAATATTTCATAACCGAGTATCTTATGGCATCTTATTCATTTTTTCAATACCCATCTTTCTGTGATATTGGATAAATGACCAAAATGACCATGTTTTATTGACAAGCATCCGTAAATTTGTTAGTAACTTTATTTTTTAAAGCCTCAAGTCACTTAAGCGGCTATTATCTCAGCATTTATCCGGGAGTCAGGATGATTGATCTTCATACGCATTCCATATACAGTGATGGAGAATTGATTCCCGCAGAGCTTCTAAGAAGGGCTTCAGTCGTCGGATATAAGGCATTGGCCATCACAGACCATGCCGACCATTCCAATCTGGAATTCATCATTTCAAGTATGATCAAAGTGGCGGATATACTTTCAAGCAATGGTCCGGTGCGCCTGATTCCCGGTGTTGAAATCACCCATATACCGCCATCATTGATACAGGGTTTGGTGAAACAGGCAAGGTCATTGGGTGCCCGCGTCATTGTGGTTCACGGTGAAACCATAGCCGAGCCGGTCCTGCGCGGAACCAATAGATCTGCCCTGATGTCTGACATAGACATTCTTGCACACCCGGGTCTGATCATGGAAGATGATGTGAGATTGGCGGTAGAAAAAGGTGTCTACATCGAAATTACCACCAGGAGAGGACACTGTCTTACCAACGGGCATGTTGCCTCTCTGGCAAGAAAGCACCACGGCAAGCTCGTACTCAATACGGACAGTCATGCTTCTGAAGACCTTTGTTCCATGACAAGGGCTGCGGACATTGCCATGGGCGCTGGTATGACATCTGATGAAGTAGACCGGATGTTTCGCAATAGTGAAGATCTGCTCAATGGATTGAAATAACGGTTTTCCAAATATTGAAAAGATTATTTTTCTTTTCAGGAAAGTAGTTGAAGTTACCCATGGCGGCCTCTTTAAATAAACCCCGAAAAAATCGCGATCACCTTAAAATATGCCTCCTGTCATACAGGGGGAATCCTACCTGCGGAGGGCAGGGTGTCTATATCGATTATCTAAGTAAAGCCCTAAGGGAACTGGGCCATGTGGTGGATGTTATTGCAGGACCACCTTATCCTGTATTGAGAGACGGTGTCAGGCTTCACAAGCTTCCCGGGCTGGATCTTTATAATCCGGATCATATGTTCCGTCCGGCAAAATATGTCGATCTGATCCGTCCCCTGAACCAGTTGGAGTTTCTCAGTATGTGCAGTGGAGGATTCCCGGAGCCCCTCACTTTTGGTTACAGGATCAGCCGGTATTTTCATACACGGAGACCGGATTACGATATCGTCCATGACAATCAGTGCCTTTCTTATGGCCTTTTAGGCTTGAAGCGTCTTGGATATCCAACGGTAGCGACTATTCATCATCCCATCACCGTCGATAGGGATCTTGAATGGGAAGCTGCCGAAACCCTGCTGAAAAGATTAAAAGTATGGAGATGGTATTCTTTCCTGCCTATGCAAGGCCGTGTCTCCAGGAAAATTTATCGCATTATTACCGTATCGGAATGTTCCAAGAGAGACATTGCGAAAGAGTTCAAGATTCCTATTGAAAATTTCAGGGTGGTTCCCAACGGCATCAACATGGATTATTTTTATCCAATTCCGGATGTGCGACGGGAGGATGACCATCTCATTGCAACGAATAGCGCTGATACGCCACTGAAAGGGCTTCGCTACCTGCTTGAAGCCGTTCATCAAATACGAAAGAAGCGCACTATTAAACTAACGGTTATCGGTACCCCCAAAAAGAACGGTACCATAGAGAAGATAACCAGGGATCTGAGACTAACAGATTGCATTACATTCACAGGCCGCATCGCATATGAAGATTTCGCCATGTACTATGCAAAGGCATCGCTAGCTGTTATCCCCTCCATGTATGAAGGATTCGGCATGCCGGCCGGTGAAGCCATGGCATGTGGAATTCCCGTCGTCAGTACTACCGGGGGAGCGCTTCCGGAAGTCGTTGGAGATGCCGGTGTTCTGGTCCCTCCAGGTGATGCGGCAGCTCTTGAAAAAGCGATTGTGTCATTGCTTGATGACAGGCAGCGAAGGCAGGAGCTTGGAGAGGCGGGTCTGAATAGGGTGAAAGGCGCCTTTACCTGGCGTCATGCCGCAATGAAGATGACAGACATTTACCGCGAGGCAATCGATGCTGACGGTGGATTTTAATCTTCTCAACCTTGCACCCGGTGACTGGGTACTCGATGCCGGGTGCGGATTGGGCCGTCATGCATGTGAAGCTTACAGAAAAGATGGAATTTCTGTGATTGCTCTGGATTGGAATTGGGATGACCTTTGTCGCACCGGACTCACCATGTACCTGATGGACGAGAAGCGGGAGGGCGGATGGTATGTCGTTAGAGGAGATGTCGGCCGGTTGCCATTCAAGGCAAATGTATTTGACGCTGTTATCTGCTCCGAGGTTTTGGAGCATATCCCGGATGGCAAGTCAGCGGTTGGTGAACTGGTTCGGGTTCTGAAGCCGGGGAAAAATCTTGTTGTAAGTGTCCCCCGGTATTGGCCGGAACGATTATGCTGGGCACTTTCAGATGATTACCACAATGAGCCGGGCGGCCACATAAAGATTTACCGGAAAAAGGAGTTGAGGTATCTGCTGGAAAATAAGGGGACGACCTGTTGGG
>JBEKJA010000298.1:0-4408 GCA_050011475.1 Syntrophales bacterium | reverse complement strand
GACGGTCCGGAACTCGAATTTGTTTCCCGTGAAGGCAAAAGGCGACGTCCGGTTTCGGTCGGTATTGTCTTTGCTGACGATCGGCAGCGAGGAAATGCCGAGATCAATGATCTCCCTGTCTGTAGCTTTTGTTACCTTACCCTTTTCGATATCATCGAGAATCTTGGTAAGCTGATCGCCGAGGAAGACGGAAAGGATGGCCGGCGGCGCTTCGTTGGCGCCGAGTCGGTGATCATTGGCATAGAAACCGACGGAAGCGCGCAGAATATCGGCGTGCTTGTAAACGGCACGGACCGTGGCAATCAGGAAGACCAGAAACTGGATGTTGTCGTGCGGCGTCTGACCGGGGTTCAACAGATTGTTCCCTTTATCGTCGGACAACGACCAGTTCAAGTGTTTGCCCGATCCGTTGATCCCCGCAAAGGGCTTTTCGTGGAGCAGACAAGTAAGGTGATGTTTCTTCGCTACCGCTTGCATCGTATCCATGACGATCTGGTTATGGTCGACGGCCACGTTGGCCTCTTCAAAGACCGGGGCGAGCTCGAACTGGCTGGGCGCCACCTCATTGTGCCGGGTCTTCGCAGGAACGCCCAGCTTGAAAAGTTGTTCCTCCACGTCGTGCATATAGGACGAAATTCTTTCCTTGATGCTGCCGAAATACTGGTCTTCCAGCTCCTGCCCTTTTGCGGGAGTTGCTCCGACGACGGTCCGGCCGCCGAGGACGAGATCCTGACGCTTGAAGAAGTAATCCGAATCAATCAGGAAGTACTCTTGTTCTGGTCCCAGTGTCGAATAGACCCTTTTCACGTCTTTGCTGCCGAGAAGATTCAAAACGCTGACGGCGCTCTTACTGACTGCCTTATTCGATCTCAGAAGCGGGGTTTTCTTGTCGAGGGCCTCTCCGGTATAGGAAATGAAGGCCGTCGGAATGCACAATGTCGTTGAGATGCCGTTTCTCCGGATAAAGGCGGGAGACGACATATCCCATGCCGTATAGCCCCTGGCTTCAAAGGTAGACCGGATGCCGCCGCTCGGAAAACTCGATGCATCCGGTTCGCCCTGGACAAGCTGCTTCCCGGAGAAACGCTCGATGACTTCACCTATCCCGACAGGATCACTGAACGCATCATGCTTCTCCGCTGTGATCCCGGTCATGGGCTGGAACCAGTGGGCAAAGTGGGTCGCACCTTTTTCGAGAGCCCACTCCATCATGGCATGGGCAACGATATTTGCAGTCTCGATATCAAGAGACATATTCTCGTTGATTGCGGCCGTAATTTTTTTGTATGTCTCCGTGGATAGTTTTTCTTTCATTACCTTGTTATTAAAGGTATCTTCACCATAATACGTTGATACTGGGACAAATTTATCTTTCTCAATTATGTAATTTCTTTCTGATGCTGTGATTGGGACCGTTCTTTTCATGGTTCCTCCAGATATATTTGATATTTTTTTCCAGAGTCCTTGCAATTACCCTACTCGACGGACGCGAACTCGTCCTTATCCCTCATAGACCATGACTATCGAGCCGAAGGCCCTGATGATATATCCGCCCGGCAGTTCCACAGACATAGGCGAAAACTACCGTTACCATAATGCGGGTAAGCTGTGCCGTCATGATGCCTGGGACAACCAATATCGCGACAAGGCCTCCGAATCCTGAAATCCTTTTGTTATGCTTGGCCCGCCGTCAAGAACAAGCCAAAGGAAACACTTCAGAAACACATGTATTTTTCTCATGACTATTATCCTTTTCAATGAAAAGTCGCGGAAGCCTATACTATAACAATTTAGCTTCGTCAAAAATTTTATCTTATTAGTGGGAACATACTTTTGTTTATGTCTGGAGTTTTTAGCTTTAAATCAAAACATCTCAAGAAATAAGTTCAAGAGGTGCTTTGGCTCTTTCAGTTATTACCGGCTCAATTATCTGTTTTCTTCAATGACCTGCCTATAGGCTTTTGTTTCTATATAGATTTCATCTTTTAGTGGATTGAACCGGATAAACCTGTTTTTCTCAAAATATTTTACAGGAGCTGGTCTTCATCATCTGGGTGTCAAGTTAATGAGTTTATGACGTCCCCGTGTTTTCCCATGCAAAGGATTTTTATAAAAAATATAATAATACCTTTATTTATCGGAAACGGAATATTATAAGCCTTGATAAGATCGAGAAAGCTTGATAGTTAAAAAATAATAATTCCTATTTATTCATTAGGGGAGGTTTTCTATGAAAGATGAAGAGTATAGCCAGGAGAAATTTTACTTTATCAAAAAGTTAGTCTCAGAGCTGCATGAAATGCAGGATCAGCTAAGCGACCGGGAAAAGATCAAAGCAGAGTTCGAAAAAGAAATGTCGCAGCGGATTCGTATTGAGGAGGAGTCTCACAAAATTCGGTCTTCTCTCGAAGAACAATTGACTGAGCGTGAGGCTGAAAGAGACAGGATTACAGAAGAGCTTCGGCGCGAGGTCGAAGAGCGGCAGCGTATTGAGGAGGAGTCTCACAAAATTCGGTCTTCTCTCGAAGAACAATTGACCGAGCGTGAGGCTGAAAGAGACAGGATTACTGCAGAGCGTCAGCGCGAAGTCCAGGAATGGAGAGAGGCGCTGGACAACGTGCGTGATCGATTAATCAATTCCAAATTTTAACAGAGTCAGTTCAGAGGACGGGGGCAAGCCGCTATAGATAAATTCTATTTCTCTTCTAAATCCTTTAATGCAAATTCTGCCTTTATTACATAAGATTTAAAAATATCCTCAGTGTAATTTATAATGACATGCTTGTATATTGTTTTAGCTTTTTGTTTATCACCCATAGCTGCATAGTACTCACCCATTTTTAGGTATAGGTCAGCAGTTGCTTTCAGTAAATCTAAATAACCTCGTAAGGCAGTTTTATAATCATTATAATTTAATTCATCCATTCCATCATATAATTTGAGCCGATCAAAAAGATTCTTTTGGCATTTTTCAGCAGCCTTGATCCTTTCTGAATAATTTGGTGTTTTATCTAATACTACCGTTTAAAGAAGGTGTTGATAAGGTATAACTCTCCCCAAAAACTGGATAGGGTAATAAAGTACCTGTTAATCTTTAGATATAGAAGGAGGCCGGATCCCTTTGCTGACTTTCATGCGGTAATACACACTTCATTTTCATATTGGAAGTTGATGACTTGTAAGAGCAATCAACGATTTTACCCATTAGCAAATTTTGAAAAATGGTTTCTGGGGATGTCATTTCGTTCTTCCTGAAGTCGGCGATATTCGCTTTTATGTCAGGTTAACAGATTTCGACCTATAATCACCATATAGGCCTAACAAATGGCACTGCATCTAAATGAATGGCCATCGAGTTATTTGCTTGCCTGCAAAAGTTAATGCCTACTATATCTAACCTCCCCCTCCGTAAATACATATGTCTCATACGCTTTTGATTGCTAATACTACGAATTGGGTATTGATTTTCTCTATGATTACAAGGATATTATCATGACACTATCTGTCCTTGCCCTTGGTGAAGGAAATTTAATGATGCTTGATTTTGCCGTTTCCATAGCTCCTCCTTTCTTCGAATGATTTTATATTGGGTTTTTCCCCTTATTTGGGGCCATTATTCAGGGCTTTCCAGTGATACTGTTGCTTATACTCAATAGAAAAGGGGAATTTCCTATTGAGAAGGTCATTCTATATTGGATTATTAAATGGATCGTTTCAGCATGCATCATGTGAGGCTGGTAAGGTACTACAGGTGTGAAATCAACATGTTTTTTATCGTGAAATGCAAAGGGAGGGGTTATTCGTTGCTTCCTGTAAGCATTAGAGTGCTGATTTTCCTTTTCACAGTAGATTTCTTTTTTAAATCGTTATAATATCATATGAGATACATCAAAATAATAAGCATATTTGATTATAAAAGTCCCCAACACTTAAGTCTTAAATGAGGAATGAGGGTGTCATGGACTGAAAGCCATGGGATCATTTAAGGATATAATTAAAGAATATGATAAACAAGAGACAGAAAAAAAAGAACAACAAAAGCAAAATGAAGCAAGAAAACGGGCCGATGCAGAAAAAAATATTAAGCTTTGGAATGAGTTCATACAAACAACGATTAAACCTCTATTATTAGAGGCTCAGAACGATTTGAAAGAATATTCTTATATAACTGACATAATCGAACATAGTCCTAAACGAGAGGGTGAAAAAATAATCAACTTGGGGAGTATCGTGTTTGATGTTGAATTGGCAAAAAGATCGGAAGTTACTGTTCCCTATAAGGCATCGATTGTTTTTTCTAATACTACCGATAATTTAATTACTGTAACAAAAATAATGAAGAACAAGAGTTTTGGAGAGACGGCTAAAATAAGTTATTCAGATGGACAAGAAGTCGTTAAACTTGTAA
>JBEKJA010000297.1:0-4186 GCA_050011475.1 Syntrophales bacterium | reverse complement strand
GATATAATTCTGTAAATATGCAATTAAGCCGAATAAAAATGATAATTTGATCAGGGGGAGATTAACCAATGAGAAGAACACATCTATTAATGATTCTGGTGTTATTCATTCTTTTTTTATTTGCTTGCGGTTCTGGGTCCAAGCCTCAAGAAATTAAGACCGGAACTGGAGGATTTTCCATAGAAACACCTATTACTTTGAAGGAGGAACCGACTCAGATTCTTGATACATCCTTTTGTAAAGTCTATGTGCATCTATTCTCGGCCGACAAGGGAAGTAAATCATATTTCGCCGCATACTATGATTACCCACCTGACGTTATCAGTAAAGTCGCTGCTGATAAGATATTTGATCGGCATCGCGATGTTATGATGAGTCATGGGAAACTTTTAAATGAAAAAAAGATCAGTCTCGAGGGCAATCCCGGTAGGGAACTTGAAGTATCTGCTAATATGAAGGACGGAGTATATCTTATCAAATCCCGCTCTTTTCTTGTCGGCAATCATTTCTATGATATATTGGTCAGATCGTCAAAAAATGTGTCAGACAGCAGCGATGTAAAATTTTTGAACTCCTTCAAACTTCTTGGTAAGTGAGAGCCAATGAAGAGAAAATAGCCTGAATAGGTTTTCTTGATTCTGTCATTGGGTGGGTTAGGTTCCTTGTCAGGGGTTTTGTTTCAGGGATCTTGTAGTATTTGTGGTGGTAACCGCCTGTCAATATTTGTTACTCCGAATCTTTCAATGCTGGGTGAAGGGGAAGGTGATGGTTATAGGGAATGATTTTTAAGAGAATTTTGACATTGAATGGTCATTTCGGACGCGGGAGTCGAACCCGAATCGTGGGGACTTATATATTTGATAATACAATACATTTTAAAATGTTACTGGCTATTTACTGGCTAAATATTTATTAGAAAAATTCGGCAGCTCCACAATTATTTTTCTGCAATGGACAAACAATAAAAAAGAATATAGAATTAAATAATGGATATTTACAGGTTCACTGACTATTTCGAAAATGAAGTATTGAGGAAGAGACCGTATATTAAGAAAGAATGGTGTATCAGGATCATCGAAAATCCACTCAAGGTAGAGCCACAGGAAAACAACCGTTTTCGATTCTGGGGTATAGTTGGTGATCTTGAAGGACGTATATTGAGAGTAGTTACTTTGGAAGATAAAAAAACCATTCATAACGCCTTTCCTGATAGGGGGTACAAACCATGAAGTTAAACTATTACCAGGAAACAGATTCTCTTTATATAGATTTGGCAGAAAAACCGAGCACGGAGAGTAAGGAAATCTCTGAGGGCGTCGTGCTTGATTATGATGCGGATGGAAATCTGGTGGGTATAGATATTGATAATGCAAGCAAGAAAGTTCAGCTTAAAGAACTTACTTTACGAAAACTTCCGTTTGATACTCACACATTTGCAGCATAATCAACGAATATTGGTCAAGGCTGGGAACGATGGGAGTCGAACCCGAATCATAGACACTTATCTATAAGAAATCACACAATATTTAAAAATATTACTGACTATTCACTGACTAAATTAATTTATCCTGATCTATATTTTTCCACACTGGCTCCCCAAGAAAATTGAAAGTGGGCAATGGAAAGAAAAGCTTTTTATATACTGAAGATGTATGGGTGACGGCGAGAGTCGAAACGGAAGAATATCATAAAATAAAGTAGTTACTATACCATTGCACCAAAAGTACGCTAAACAATGTCTACCTGAAAGAAATGATTGACATATCAATACGATTAATACAGGTTTCATATCGAATTGAACAAGCAAAATGGATGAGGAAGTGGGAATGACGGAATCAAAAGCTTCTTCGCCGACCGACTACAATTAAACTAATATTAATTAGCTGTGACAAATAAGAGGAACGAAGAGAGGTCTATTGTGAAGCGAATCGTGGCAGTGATGATTTTGAGTCTTTGCCTGGCAATAGCAATTGGCTTCGCGTATGGGCAAGAGAAGAAAGAAGAGGCACTCGTTCGGTTCGTGCTGCCACCACCGAAAGAAGTAAGATTGAACAAGCCAGTGAATTGCACTGCCATAGCATCTGCGGCCTTGTATGAAGAAGCGCGGGATATGGAAGATTTCAAACATAATAAACTGAGTGCCTATATTAAGAAGGGGACAGACAAACTTAGGTTGTGGCTCGATAATAATGATCTAATGGTACAAGTCAGGGATGAGAAGCCCGATATTTATAATGTAAGTGGATACAGAAACGGGTTCATGGTTGCAGTACACTATGGTGGTTCAGTACCAGCTTTATACTCGATTTCTATAAATGAGAAATCCGGGTTTGCTATATGGTCATTGATCGAGCCAATGTTTTTCCCGGTATCCGAATACCCATTCACACAAGCTGTATATATGCAATGTAACAATTAGGCTAATACCATGAGTAGATGAATCACTGCATTAAAGAGCAAGAGAAGCTAATGGAAAAAAAGCCTAAAATGAAGATTACAAAACTGGATGCTGCGAGACGACAGTTGGAGACTGCGATAAGACTATATTTTAATGATGCTGATCCTGTATCGATTCATACTCTCGCTGGTGCTGCTCATAACATACTAAGTGATTTAAACAATAAATATGGTGGCAACCCAATGATTGTAAGCGATTTCATGGTAAAAGATGAGCACAAGGTTGAAATACGAAAGTTGATAAATGAAGCAAAAAATCACTTTAAACATGCGAACAAAGATCCAGAAGTCAGTATCGATTTCAGACCAGAGGTTAATGATTATGTTTTGTTTGATTCATGTGAAAAATATATAGAACTAACTTCTGAAAAAATCTTGTATTTTATCATATTCAGAGGTTGGTTTACGTATACACACCCTGGTGTTCTTGTATATCCCAATACTTCAGACGAAAAGATCAAAGAAAGCATGCAGATTTATAGAGGCAATAAGGCTAACTATTTCGCCTCAATGCTATCCGCATCTGCTCATCTCAAATGATAGAGAAACATTATAAGCTACACAGAATATGCCATTAGACTAAAAATATATCTCGGTCTTTTTATTCTTCCATATAAGTCTTTACAAATGATTCCCATTCAGCATCAGATTTACAAAATGTTCCTAATTTTTGGCAGCGAAGATGGTCTTTGGTTATTTGCTTCATTCCATAGAACTGTTTCTCGTTGACATCATACAAATATTCTACAGTAGCGCCGTCGAGTGACCAAACCCACATAAAACATTTATTCAATTTACTATTATAATGATTGTTATACGCATAATGAGTGTAGTCGAATTCCTCTTTAAATCGATCTTTGGCAAGTATTTTACAGTTGGCCTGTAATTGCAGATCTTCAATTTTTGAACCCGCCCATGCATAAATTGTGATTAGGCTGATAACCAAAATCAAAATAAAAAGCATTTTCTTCATATATATTCCTTTTTTTCAGATAAATTTTAATGTCCCCGTTTCAGTAACACGGGGGGGCTAAAAATACATGGTCATGGTAACATAGTAAGATTATCCATAAAAGTTTTTATTTGAGAGATTAGAGAAAAATGGGGCTTAAAAATAAGATTATGACGGGAGTCGTAGGCGGCGCTCGTGGCGCGAGCAGAGCCGACGACGTGGACGACCGGACGAAAGAGGTGTTATATAATTGGGTCCCTCTGTGCTTTAGCACACACCAGATACCGTAGAGCAGCCCGAATGACTTAAATAAGGGGCATTACGGTCATAATTAGGCTATTGCTGTAGTTAGTGGAAAGCCATCCATTCTCTCGCCCTCCACGATAAAATACATCTTGCTTTCACACCTGTAGTACCTTACCAGCTTCACATGATGCATGCTGAAGCGATCCATCAAATGATCCAATTCAGATTGCCCTACTCGATAGGAAAATTCTGTTTTCTATTGACTACAAGCATCAGAAAGGCCGGAAAGCCCCGAAACACAGCCCCAAATAAAGGGGAAAAGTCAATATAAAATTATTAAAGAAAGGAGGAACTATGGAAACGGCAAAAGCAAGCATCATTAAATTCCCTTCAGCAAAAGCAAAAACGCCCCAAAGGCTTCGGCAAGCAGATTCCCTGAAATATTTCAACCATACCCAAATTAGGATGCTCCGAAGGGCAGCAAGGGATCAAGCCGAACTTGATTTGAAGAAAGGGAAGGTAACGGGTATG
>JBEKJA010000296.1:0-4203 GCA_050011475.1 Syntrophales bacterium | reverse complement strand
TGCAGCTTTTTGCTGGTTTTCGGCACTCCGGATGAAGTGAAACAGAATGTAAAAGAAACAATTGCCCAGGCGGCACCCGGAGGAAGCTATATTATCTCCTCCTCCAACTCCATCCATCCAGGATGCAAACCTGAAAACTACTTGGCCATGGTGGAAGCTGCCCGGACATATGGGCATTACCCTGAACTTACGGGTACCTGACGCAAAGTGCATGGCCAGGGTCAGGGAAGTCTGTCAAACTCATACGATTGAGCGTGCATAATCCTTGGCGGCTGTTGAATCGGGCCCGTAATAATCCGCACCTATCCTGTCGGCAAACTTCTGTTGAATGGCCGCGCCGCCGACCATTACCTTGACACTGCTGCGCAGTCCGGCATTTTTAAGTGATTCTATCACATCGTGCATGGATTGCATGGTCGTTGTAAGTAGCGCAGACATGCCTATAACCTTCGGACTGTATTGTTTCACCGCTTCAACAAATTTCTCAGGTGTTACGTCAACACCAAGGTCGATCACTTCAAAGCCGGAACCTTCCAATGAAATGCCGACCAGGTTCTTGCCGATATCGTGGAAATCACCTTTCACTGTGCCAATGATAGCCTTGCCGATCGGTTGAGTGTTACTCACCGTAAGTGCTGGTTTGAGTATCTTGAGGCAGATATGCATAACCTGCGCGGCGACCAGCATTTCCGGCAGGAAATACTCACCGTTCTGGAACTTGTCGCCCACCACATCCATTGCCGGTATCAGGGAATCGTTCATGATTCGAGCAGGCGAGGTACCTGAATCAATCAATTCCTTCAACTTTGTTTCAGCATCTTTGGTTTTTCCGCATATAACGAATTCTTTAAGCTGATCCATGATTCCCCCTTGCTTGGACGATATGTTTTTTTGTTAAACACGTGTTAAAGAAAAATTTAAATTCTTTATTTAGAAATGGTACTGATACATAATTCATGGTAAATAAATAAAATGTTTTTATATAATCAGATCTATTTTCAAAAGAAAGAGGTTACAAATGACTCAATTGGAATCAGCAAGAAAAGGCATCATGTCCGAAGAAATGAAAATATGTGCCGAAAATGAGAACGTTTCTCCCGAATACATTCGCAAGGGAGTGGAGAATGGCACTATCGTCATCGTTCGTAACAGCAGGCACACAGATGTGAAGCCCCTTGCCATTGGGAAAGGCCTCAGGACCAAGATCAACGCGAATATTGGAACCTCCAAAGATCATGTTGATCTCGATCTCGAACTTGAAAAAGTAAAAACTTGCGTCACATCAGGGGCAGACGCAATCATGGACTTATCCACGGGAGGAGATATAAGCGCCATTCGAAAGGCTATTATCAATGCTTCACCAATGGCTGTCGGAACCGTTCCGATTTACCAGGCAGCGGCTGAAAAGATAAACAAGCAAAAGCCCATTATCGACATGAGTGCGAATGACATGTTCCAGGCGATTGAAGAAAATGGCGAAGACGGTGTGGATTTCATTACGGTCCATTGCGGAGTCACAAAAAGAAGTGTGGCCAGTATTGAAAAAGAAGGGCGTGTCATCGGCATCGTCAGCCGTGGAGGCTCCATTCTGGCCCGCTGGATGAGCTGTAATGATAAGGAGAATCCTTTATACGAACAATATGACCGGCTGCTGAATATAACACATCACTATGACATGGTTCTGAGCCTGGGCGATGGGCTCAGGCCGGGCTGCCTTGCCGATGCAACGGACCGGGGACAGGTGCAGGAGCTTATTCTGCTGGGCGAATTGGCCGGAAGGGCCAAAGACAGGGGTGTGCAGGCAATGATTGAGGGTCCTGGTCACGTTCCCATTAAAGATATAGAGCTGAATATCCAGATGCAGAAACACATTTGCCAAGGAGCTCCCTTTTATGTCCTTGGCCCCCTTCCCACGGATATTGCCCCTGGCTATGATCATATCACTTCGGCAATAGGCGGGGCCATCGCAGGTGCGGCAGGTGCTGATTTTCTATGCTATGTGACACCTTCGGAGCATTTGAGGCTTCCGACACTTAATGATGTCCGGGAAGGCATCATTGCTTCAAAGATTGCCGCCCACATAGCAGACATCGCCAAATGTATTCCCGGTGCCATTGAAAGAGATATCCTGATTGCAAAATACAGAAAAGATTTTAACTGGCAGGGGCAGATTGACATTTCTATAGACCCTGAAAAGGCCGGGGCTTTATTGGAGACAAGCGAAAGCGCAGGCCGCGAGGGATGCACCATGTGCGGTGAATTTTGTGCAATGAAAATGAACTCCAAATTGACATTACCGCTATAAAGGGACGTGCAGAATGAAGAAAAGAAATGGAATCATAGTATATGAAAGCCTCAGAGAAATCGTTGAGCCGGAGCACTCCTGCCTTGTTGTCTGGGACGTGCAGAATGGTTTGGTCGATTGGATATTCAACAAGGAAGAATTCATGGCCAATTTGAAATACTTCATGGAAAAATTACGCGGCAAGATACCCCTTGTCTATACATTGATCACTCCAATGCATAGGGATTTTACCTCTTCATGGAGCTACTTTTCGATGATGAGGCGCTTCAAGGTGGATGATATAAATCAGTTGCCATCTTTTATGGCAGTTGGTTCAAGAGAACATGAAATACCGGAAACGGTTCAGCCTGAACCTACCGATATAGTCCTTGAAAAATCCACGGCGAGCATCTTTATGGGAACAAATTTTGAATACATGATGCGAAATCACAATGTAAACACTCTCATTTTTACCGGTATTGCCACCGAGATGGGTATTGAATCGAGTGCGCGGGATGCTTCAAACAGGGGCTTTTATCCGGTGGTGGTATCGGATTGTGTTTCATCTTTGGATAAGGATTCGCATGAACGTTCTTTAAAAACAATGGCCAGGCTTTTTATCGTAGAGACTGCAGGCAATATTTTAAATAATATAGATTAACCTTACCTTATCCCGCGATGCTTTCAAACTAGACGACAAACGAGTTAGCCTAAGCCAATAAGAAATATCTTGACTAGAATTAGATTCTAAAATATTATTCTAATGAAACCGGCATGAAAAAATGCGGAAGTACACACAGTAGCTCTGGAGAAAGGCAGCGGAATATCATCAAAGCTGCCCTATCCTGTTTTACTGAGAAAGGAATCGAGGAAACAAACATATCGGATATATGTAGGCGCTCCCGCTCCAGTGTCGGTAGTATCTACCACCACTTCGGCAGCAAGGATGGTCTTGCGAGGGCCGTTTATTTAGATGGGGTACGGGAGTATCAGCAGGGGCTGGTGGAAGAGCTTGAGCGGCACAAGAAGGCACGGGACGGTATCTTCGGTGTAATACGCTATCATATGGAATGGGTCGAAAAGAATCCCGCATGGACACAGTATCTATTCCGAAAACGGCATGCAGACTTTATGGATTCCACCCAGGACGAATTTGCGCATATGAATTTGGAGTTTGCTCAGCGAATCGTCGCCTGGTTCCGAAAGCATGTCGAAGCGGGGAGCCTCAAGCTCCTTCCTCCCGATCTATACCCGTGTATTCTTCTTGGTCCCTGCCAGGAATTTCTTTTGCACTATCGGGAGGGCTACACAAAAACATCACTGAAGGCTGCAACCCGGAAGTTAGGTCATGCAGCCTGGCACGCACTGTCAGCAGAAAAATAAACTCCATAGAAAAACATAAACGAAGGGAGCCCGTTCTATGCAAGCGCATTTATATGGCGAGTCCCGGAATCTCGGTTATGCCTGCTCATACATACCCATAGAAATTATTATGGCAGCAGGGATGGGACCTTACCGGATATTGCCTGAGCCTGCACCATCGGAGGCCGACGCATATATCCATCCGCAGACCTGTTTCTTTGTGAAGAGCCTGCTGGCGAATATTTTAAAGGGCGCGTATTCGCAAATCAATGGAATCGTCCTGGCAAATTCATGCGATGCCATGAGCAGGCTTGCTGACCTTGTCCAACAATATTCTCCGGATTTACCGGTAATGTTTCTGGATGTTCCCAAGAAAAAGGATGACGATTCGGTAAAGTATTTTGCAACCGAGCTTATGCGATTCGCAAAGCGATTGACTAAGCAATATCAAATCTCCGGGATCACCAAAGACAGCCTCAACAAAGCAATCAAAGCATGCAATCAGGTCCGCCGTCTTATGGAGAAAGTATTCGCTCTCCAGACAAGCGGCAACACTT
>JBEKJA010000295.1:0-4207 GCA_050011475.1 Syntrophales bacterium | reverse complement strand
TTCCTCTTCATTTAAAATCACTTGAAATAATAATTCATATAAATTAAAATACTTACAGACGAACTGAATTCAAAGCATGTTCATGGGGAATAATTAGAAATCATGAAATATGTTAGCAATAGGTTAGCAAAAATTAATTCATCTTATAATTGCCCTCCCCTATTGCAACTGATGGGAAGTGATTATGAAGCGTACGAAAACTAAATTTACAGGCGTTTTCGAAAGAACATCTGAAATAAGGAAAAATAATAGCAAGCCCGATGTCTGTTATGACATCTGCTACAGAATAGGAGATCAACTAAAATGGGAAAAGATCGGCTGGGCAAGTGAGGGATATTCGAGCAAGCTTGCATCCCAGGTTCGTGCGGATAGAATTCGCTTACTCAGGCATGGAAAAGAGCTGCCCCTGAAGAAGAAAGCCCCGTTATTCAGTGAGGCAGCTCAAAAATATTTAGATTGGGCTAAATCAAATAAAACACGTAGTGGTGTTGATGACATCAGCCGTTATAAGAATTATCTTTCTGAACCGTTTGATAATAAAAGATTGAATGAAATCTCTCCCCTTGATTTAGAAAATTTGAAGAAAGAACTTTTCAAAAAAAACCTTTCGCCATCAACAGTCAAGCATGCATTGGCCTTATCCCGTCAAATATATAATAAAGCTATCCTATGGGGGATTTATGAAGGTGAGAATCCGATAAAAGGCGTAAAAATGCCTGCCATCCAGAATCAAAGGCAGAGATTCTTATCCCATGATGAAGCCGATGTTCTTCTCGCTGATCTTGCAATCAGATCAAAACAACTGCATAATATGGCCTTTCTTAGCTTGCACACGGGGATGAGGGCCGGGGAGATATTCAACCTAAAGGGACAGGACATTGATCTCGTCAACGGAATTATAAATATTTCAGACTCCAAAAATAAGCAAAACCGAAAAGCATTCATGACAAAGGCCGTAAAAGCCATTCTGAAGACCTATAAACCCGATTCTCCAGATGAATATATATTCAAGGATAAGAAGCACGGTGGGAAGATCGAGGCATTGTCTCAATCATTCTTGCGAGCAGTAAACGATTTAAAGCTGAACAAAGGAATTACTGACCCTAGGCAGAAGATCACATTTCATAGCCTAAGGCACACATTCGCATCCTGGCTTGCTCTACAGGGCGAAACGATCCAAGTCATCGCAGAGTTATTGGGGCATAAATCCCTTGCAATGACGATGCGATACTCGCATTTGCTGCCTGATCAAAAACGGCGGGCTGTTCTGAATATGGAATCAGCCCATGTCAAATTGAAAAATCAAAAAACCAAACAAAATTTTAGACATTAGTAAGCAAAAACATCCTTATATTCCATGATAACTGGGAGGGATCTATGAAAAAAACCGAGATCGATTTTGAAAAGGTTTATGGATTATGGTGGCAATATCTAAATAGAAGCGAAAAATATGGAATATTCTGTGAAGTTATGAGGCGGCTTACAAAAGGAAAAACATCTGTCATTTATAGCGAAAATTTCCTGAATGAAATTGATGAGGAATTCAATCAAATGACAGGGATGCTTAAGGATTATAATTGGTGGCCGCTACTAAGAAACTGGGATTTTTTTGGCGATGTATTCAATAATGATTTCAAAGATTGGTGGAGACAAGGGATACCCTTGCCAAAAAGCAACAAACTAATTGATTTAAGACAGCCAAGCATAGAAAATTTTCTCCCCAATGTTAGATTCCTTCTAAAAAGATCATTGAAAACTTTTGATCAAAATCCAGAAAAACACTTTTCATTAAAATTCTTAGACCATTATCCCGAGTATGTTTTCATTGGAATTCCTGTTGATATGAATGCCGAAGAAATTCCAAAACAAATTAATAAAATTAAATCCGCTTGGAGTAAAAACGATAATGTAAAAACTGCACTTATGATGAAGAAGAAGTATTCAGAACCAATAGGAAAGCTAATGCTTGAAGACCTCGCCTTTTATCTTAAGGTCCACGACTTGCAAAAGACGGGGTTAATAATGAAGGATATAATCAAGAAACTTGGTCCTAAATACAAGGGGAATCAAGATAGTATCTTGCGTCTTTATAGGCTGTATGCACGGAAGGCTAAGATAATCATAACAAACGTTGAGAATGGAGAGTTTCCTGGGGATTATGGACCCCCTGATAGATAAGGATACATTTCTTCTCTATCACTGAAATATAGCTTCTGTCTTATTAAGTTTCACTGAAAGCGAAAGTTGGGTGGAAAGACTGCCACTCGACTTCCGCTTTTTTGTTTTTATAATAGGCTCAAAATTGAATTTGAGGAGGTTGATTCTATGAATTCAGAAAGAAGGAAGTTCTTCAGGCCCAGCGAGATTAGTGAGATGTTCAACATTTCTGTCGGCACTTTAGCAAATTGGCGTTCCCAGCGAAGTGGTTGTAAATATTATCGTTTTCGGTCTCGTATTTACTACAACATCGATGAGTTTGAGCAATTGATAAAGAGCAACCCTATCTTAACAAAGGAGTCGTTGAATGAATAATGAAATAGCGAAAAAATTTCTGAACGTCCTCTTTGGCAATTGTAATGGTGAAGGTTTCATAGAATTCCGGTTCTTCCCCTCTAAAAGGCGGATTTGGCTACCCACGGATTTTGAAGACCTCCCGGCAGTACCAGAGGGGGAAAATATTCACATGGGAGTTGCCACGCGTTTACACGGAAAAGGAACGAAAAGCGATCTTGTTGAAATTCCCGCAGTCTGGATTGATTACGATTTCAAGGATGGTTCTGAGAAGGATCTTTTTGAAAAATTGATGGGATTTCCTTTAAAGCAGTCCATTATCATCCGCTCAGGTCATGGCTGTCACATTTATTGGCTGCTGAAAAAGCCGGGTACTCCGGGGGAAATCAAAAGGGTTGAGAACATCAATCGGTCGCTTGCCCGTCATTTCAATGGGGATCTTCAATCAGCGGAAGCAGCCCACCTCCTCCGGCTCCCTGGAACTAAGAATTACAAGTACAACCCACCCAAAGATGTAATGTTAGCAAATATTATTGCTGAAAGGGAATATGAACTGGATGATTTTGAAAATTGTCTCTCCGAATTGCCAGATAATAGCCCTAAAGAAATTCCCGTCCCGGGAAAAAATACAGATGCATGGATCGTTGACGCCATGAAGGGAGTTCCTCAGGGGCAGCGAAACGTTACAGCTGCTAAACTTGTAGGCCATTACCTTTCAATGGGTATGCGAAAATCAGAAATCGCGGCTACGCTTGGTTTTTGGAATAATCAGAACCATCCTCCCCTTTCAGAAAATGAGATCCGGGGAGTTGTTGATAGCATTGAGAATACTCATACAAAAGGGATGCAAAAAAGAGGTTCGCAAAATTACATTTACTCACCCGAACGCGTCCAAGAACTTGTCCAGATCATCCAGAGTTCAGTTCTTGGAGTAGATAATTTCGTGCAAAAGGAAATACCGATTAGGCCATTCATCATGAGTCCATGGCTCAAGCCGAGGACACTTACTCTCGTGCATGCAGGGGCTGGGGTCGGCAAAACTTTCCTGTGCTTAGCTATCGCCTTGGCAATAACGCGGGGTGTGTCTATCGGTCATTGGACCGTCGAGAATCCCGTTGGTTGCCTTTACATTGATGGTGAAATGCCGACAGACACGATGCAACAGAGGTTTAAGGGTCTAACAAAAAATCTCCCCGAAGAAAAAGCGCCTTTGATAATTATGTCCGCAGATGACATGAGGCGTGGGGATAAAGATTCCCCCGTAATCCACAACAAAAATTGGCAGGAAGCGATATACAGTTACCTCGAAGACAACCCTCAATACAGGGTGCTGGTCCTTGATAATTTGATGAGTCTGACCCCAGGGCATGAAGAAGATACCAAGCTTGGTTGGGATCTAATGAATTCATGGTTGCTGCGATTACGCTCAATCGGCGTTGCAGTGATCATGGTTCATCATGAAGGAAAAGACGGCACTCAAAGGGGTACAAGTTCCCGTGTAGACAACATCGATTTATCTATAAGATTGACCAAGCCGGTAGGATACAAACCTCAGGATGGTGCAAGATTCAATGTCAGTTTGGGCAAAGACCGTGAATACGCCGCGAAAGGTGCTGATTCCTTCTGCTTTTCAATTACGGAAAATGATGGTGGTCTAAATTGGACAACTGGAATAATTGAAAAAGAAAAAAAGTCC
>JBEKJA010000294.1:0-4210 GCA_050011475.1 Syntrophales bacterium | reverse complement strand
CGGCGCCCGCCTCTTCAAGAACACCCTTCTCCTGGGAGAAATCTTCCATGGAAGGGCCATACAATACAACTTTGCCCCAGGCCGCCGGTTCAAGGATATTCTGGCCGCCTTTCGGAACGAGACTTCCTCCACAGAAAACCACTGTAGCAAGACTATAAAGTTTGAACAGTTCGCCAATGACATCAACCAGGATGATCCGTTCATCCCTGCGCATACGCCCGTTGATGATATCGGACAGGGTAATATAATCAGTGAATCCCGCTTCACGAACAAGACGGATAACCGCCTGGGACCGTTCAATGTGGCGCGGGACAAGGATCAGCTTGAAAGACAGATCCGAATCCAGCAGTTTCCGGTAGACGTTCAGCACCACTTTTTCTTCGCCATCATGGGTGCTTCCTGCAACAAGGATCCGATCTCCTGATCTCACCTTTAAAAGGGAAGCCATCTCATCGCGAATCGATGGCATCGCCTGGGAGGCCAGTCCGTCATATTTTGCATTGCCAAGAACATGAATTTTCGCCGGATTCATACCGAGAACTTTAGCACGATCGGCATCCACATCGGAGATCAATCCCATCTCATCAAACCAGCCGATAATCTGCCTCCAGAAAAACCGCGTAGCGGCATAGCGCTTAAAAGAGCCTGGTGAAAGACGGCCATTAACTAGGACTATTCCGGTCCCTCTTTTTTTGCATGCATGCATAAAGTTCGGCCACATCTCCGTTTCCACAGGGACAAACAGATCCGGCCGGACACAATTCAGGACCTTCCTGACGACCAAGGGTATATCAAGCGGGTAATATATAATGGCTGTAGCACATTTTACCAAGCGGCGGGCCATATCCTGACCCGTCTCCGTTGATGTGGAAAGCACCAGGCAGGCGTCGGGAAAAAGATCACGGAGCGATGCAAGAATTGGGGCTGCCGCGGTGACTTCTCCGACAGATACGGCATGAACCCATATCCTGGGGCTGCCCCGCATGGAAGCAAACGTCTCCTCCGGAATCAACCCGAATTTGGGCCCCATGCTCTTGCGGTATTTACCGGTGAAGATCATTTTAAAGGTATAGTAGGGTACAGCAAATACGACAGCCAGAATAAGTATAACATTATAAAGCAAATACATAATTTATCGACCTGATGGGAATGATTGTAAAAACGCCCGGATCATGTCCCGATAAAAGCAGACTGTCAAGCAATAATGACAGCAAAATAACGGGGTCATTGCGAGGCAGCGCGCAAGCCGCCGTGGCAATCTTATGGACTTGTAACATTTTATAAGATCGCCACGTCGCTTCACTCCTCGCGATGACAAAGAGGAGGGTATCTCTCGCAATGGCAGTGCAACCGTCGCGGATTGACAGGTGTTGGCTGATGGTGTAAGATTTGTCCATGAAATTTCTAGCCCCCTCCATCCTTTCAGCCGACTTCGGCAGGCTTGCTGAGGAAATTGCCGCTGTGGAGCAGGCCGGGGCGGATTGGATTCACATTGATGTCATGGACGGCCATTTCGTTCCCAATCTCACCATCGGTCCTGGTGTGGTTCATGCCCTGCGGAAGGTAACCCCACTCATGTTGGATGTCCACCTGATGATTGAGCGGCCTGAACGTTTTATTGATGCGTTTGCCGAGGCCGGCAGTGACATAATCACCGTTCATGTCGAGGCGGCCCGCCGTCTTCACCGTCTGGTGTCCCAGATCAGGGAACAGGGACTCAAAGCGGGCGTTTCTTTGAATCCTGCAACGCCCCTAGCGATGGTCGAACCAATTCTTAATGATATCGACCTGCTCCTTATCATGAGCGTCAACCCTGGATTCGGCGGTCAAACCTTTATCCCGGCCAGTCTGGGTAAAATAAGACAGGCCCGCAAAATATTGGATAAGTTGCTTTCCCGGCCTCTCATAGAGGTGGATGGTGGGGTCACCCTTCAAAATATCGGAGCAATTGCCTCCGCTGGGGCCGATGTTTTCGTAGCCGGGGCTGCCGTATTCGGAAGCGGTGATTATAAAAAGACGATTCAGTCCATGAAAAAGACTATCCGACCATCCCGATCCCCTCAAAAAAAAGGAGCCACCCTCAGAAAGAATGGCTCCAAAAAGTCAGGATAAAACACAACTAGTTTATTTTGTTTGCAGCACCCTGCCGATCGTCATAATCTCCGCTTCCTTCGTCCCTTCGTACAGTTCGAGGATCTTGGCATCGCGGTACCATTTCTGAACATCATATTCATCAATATAGCCATACCCGCCATGCAGCTCAACCGCATAATTGGCGCAGAATACCGCCGTCTGGCCGCCAAAGAACTTGGCCATGGCCGCCAGGGTGTAATCCGGCCTGCCGGCATCAATCAGCCAGGCCGCCTTGTACACCAGGCCCCTGAGGGCCTCTATCCGTATGGCCATCTCCGTAAGCTTCATCTGGGTCAGCTGGTATGATCCAAGGGGGGCGCCGAAGGCCGTTCTTTCCTTTACATACTTCACGCTGGTTTCCAGGCATGCTTCCGATAGGCCAAGCGCCTGACCCGATACCATGACACGGGTTGTATCGAAGAAATGCATCAACTCGTAGAACCCCTTCCCCTCTTTGCCTACCACGTTCGACTGCGGCACGCGGACATCCTCCAGAGCGATTTCCGCGGTGTCGCTGGCGCGGATGCCGAGCTTCCCGTGGATCTTGTTGCGCGTCACACCGGGGGCATCCGCCGGAATAATGATCAGGCTGAAGCTGTTGTGCTTCTTCTGATCCGGGTTGGTAATGCACTGAGTCACCATGAAATTGCAGGCCGTCCCGTTGGTGATGAACATCTTGTTGCCGTTGATAAGGTAATCATTGCCGTCCTTGACCGCGCGCGTCTTGTAGCCGGCCACATCAGTCCCTGCATTGGGTTCAGTGTAGGCACCGGCGCTGACCCATTCCCCGCAGCAGACTTTTGAAAGGTATTCATGCTTCTGTTCCTCCGACCCGTACTGGAGGATCGATTCGCAGCCAAAGCCGGCTGCCGTAATATTCAGTCCGATTCCCATATCAACCCTGGAAAGCTCTTCCGTAATCATGGCATTACCAAGGATTCCGACACCGGCTCCACCATACTCCTCAGGAATCCATGCGCCTACGAGGCCATTTTCCGCCGCCTTCTTGCGGATCTCCGGTGTATACTTTTCATGCTCGTCGCATTCTTTTGAAATAGGAGGAAATTCCGTTTTGGCAAACTTATAGGCCATTTCTTTCAACATCTTGAGTTCTTCAGTCAGTTCATAGTCCATGATTTATCTCCTTCTAATAAGATGTTTATTTATATTCATATATACCCTTGCCCGCCTTGCGCCCATAACGGCCTGCCCGGACGATCTGCTTCAGTAGCGGGGCGGGACGATACTTGTCGCCAAGCTCCCGGTGAAGCCCTTCTATAACCCGCAGGAGCGTCTCGTTGCCGATAAGATCGGCAAGTGCAAGGGGGCCGATGGGGTGATTGCATCCATAGACCATGCCCTTATCGATATCTTCTGCTGATGCCAATTCTTCACCAAGAACAAAAAAGGCTTCATTGATCATGCTGCAGAGAATCCTATTGACTACGAAGGCAGGGGCTTCCTTTACAACGATGACTTCCTTGCCGATCTTTTTCCCCCATTCTATCGCAATCGCCAATGTTTCTCCGGATGTTTCATAGCCTTTGATGATTTCCAGCAGGCGCATGACCGGCACGGGGTTGAAAAAATGGGTCCCGATAAACTTGTCGGGCCGCTTCGTCACTGCCGCCATCTCCGTGATACTGAGCCCCGATGTGTTCGTGAAGAACAGGCAATGCGCCGGTACGATGGATTCCAGTTCAGCATAAACCTGCTTTTTGACTTCCATGACTTCAATGACGACTTCGACGACCACATCTGCGCCCAAGGCGGCCTCTTTCATGTCGAGGGTAGGGTGAATTCGTCCGAGGATGGCGTCCATATCCCCCTGGGTCTTTTTCCCTTTCTCCACATCCCGGGCCAGATTTTTCCGGATGGTCTTCATACCGCCATCGATGAACCGCTGCTCAATGTCCCTCATCGAGACCTGATAGCCTGCCTGTGCACAGACCTGGGTGATCCCATTGCCCATGAGTCCTGCTCCCAATACGCAAATCTTCTTGATTTCCATAATAAAACTCCTTCCTGAATGACCTGTGATTTCATTCGATATTTAAATGCGGTTTACAAAGAGACC
>JBEKJA010000293.1:0-4219 GCA_050011475.1 Syntrophales bacterium | reverse complement strand
AGATTCCTTACGGTTTTTATACTTTGCAATCCCGGCCGCTTCCTCAATAAATTGCCTTCGATCCTCCGGTTTAGCTTCCACCAGGTTAATGACGCTGTTCTGTTCCACAAAGGAATAGCTCCTGGCACCGATCCCCGTATCCATAAAGAATTCCTTAATATCGAGGAGACGACAGGAAACCCCATTGATCGTATATTCGTTCTCCCCCTCTCCCCGTACTGTCCGTCGGCATACCCTCACTTCCTCGCAGACAGAATAATCACCGGGGAAAGGCCGGGCGTCACTGACCAGGGTCATTGCAACCTCGGCAACACTGATCGGGGCTGACTCTTCCGAGCCGTTAAATATTACGTCATCCATCTTGCGGCCACGGAGGGTTTTCAGGCGCTGCTCTCCCATAACCCAGCGGATTGCATCGGCAATATTGCTCTTCCCGCAGCCATTCGGCCCGACTACGGCGCTGATGCCCGGGGCGAATTCCAGGACAAGCTTGTCGCGAAAAGATTTAAAACCTGATAGTTCGAGTTTTTTCAGCCTCATCCCAACAATTCCAGGTGGGGATATTGTAAATTCCGGTAAAGCGTAGCAAAAGAAAAAAGTGTTGTAAAGAAAAAATACAACAAAATGTGGTTTGCAAATTTTAAAGCACTATATATAGTATTTTAAGAGAGAGGTCCATCATGGATAATGAGTCCTGGGTAGTTGTGCATAACGCATGCGGAATGGTCAATGCAAGCATTGTAACCGGCAGGCTGGAAGTGGAGGGGATTCCATTTCGCCTGAAATATGATGTTGCGGGGACGATCTATGCGATTACTCTTAATGGCCTCGGGGAAGTTAAAATCGAAGTGCCCGCCGGGGACGCTGATCGGGCACGCGCCATACTGTCCAAATCTTATGAAGACTGTCTGCCTGATGAGTAAAGACAATTATCAATGATCATTGGAAAATGCCATCCAGGGTTGTGTGGCAACGGGGGCAGGCTGAGCCCTGGAGCTTATTTCCCGTAATCGTATAGCCGATGCGCTGAATGAGGGTCTCTTCGCAATTGGCGCAAAATGTCGTTTCCCCTTGATCTCCCGGAACATTCCCGCAATAAACGTACTTCAGCCCCGCTTCTTTGCCGATCCGTTCCGCCATATGAATGGATTTAATATCGGTAGGGGGAAGATCTGTCCGGTGGTATTGGGGATAAAACCTGCTGATGTGCCAGGGGGTTTCGATTCCAACCTCACTGATGAACCCGGCTATTTTTCGAAGCTCATCCTCCCCGTCATTCAGCGTTGGAATCAATAAAGTTGTTATTTCCACCCATACACCCAGGGCTTTCATCTTCCGGATGGCTTCCAGAACCGGCTCCAGCCGCGCTCCGCACTGTTTACGGTAAAAATCATCCGTAAATGCCTTAAGATCGACATTGGCCGCATCCAGATAGGGGGCAGCCGTCTCCAGCATCTCTCCCGTCATGAATCCATTGGTTACGAAAACATTCCTTATCCCATCATCATGCGCTAATCTACTGATATCAAACGCATATTCAAAATAGATCGTAGGTTCGGTGTAGGTATAGGCTATGGTCCGGGAACCGGAGCGTAACGCACGCTCGACAATCACTTCCGGGGAAGTAAAGCGTCCGGCAATCTCGCCTGATTCATGTGGTAACTGCGAAATGTCATAGTTCTGACAGAATTCACAGCGGAAATTACAGCCAACCGTGGCGATGGAGAATGATTTCGAGGCGGGGTATACATGGAACAGGGGTTTCTTCTCTATCGGATCGATATTTTCAGCGATCAGCTTACCATACACCAGGGTATACAGCACCCCGCCGCGATTCTCTCTCACCCCGCAAATTCCGCGCTTATCCGGTTTTATGCGGCACCGATGGGAGCAAAGTGCGCAATGGACGGTGCTGTCCGGCAATTTTTCATAAAGCATGGCCTCATGAGCGTTCATGCATCCCCCTGACTGCACCGGGCGCCGGTTGCCGATGGTTCGCATTGACCGCCAAGGGATCACGAATCACATCCTGCACGACCCGATACGTGAATGTTACGGGAAAAGATATGCCAATGAAAGCTCCAAAGGGATTCTTCATCACAGGTATTATTTCTTCCAGACGCGAAACGCGCCCGTACCGACCTTCAGGCAGGAAAAGAACGCTTCCCCATTGCACGTGGACACCCTGTAGCTGGCGCCTGATAATATTCGTCAGAGTTCCGACCTGGAAAAAACGCGCCTTGTTGTAAATCGATGGGCGAAACATACCCCTGATACGCCTTTGAATGCCTATCAGCGATAACTTATTCAAGACACCGATAAATACCCTTCCCCGGCAGACACGGATTGCCTCGCAAATTGCTTTCTCCGGATCTTGTACAAATTCAAGAGAAGTGATCAAGGTAACGATATCAAACTCATTATCCGAGAAAGGCAGGTCTTCGGCAATTCCCATGCGGAGGTCCGCATGGGAACCAAGCTTTTCCCTTGCCAGATCCAGCATAAATGTCGATGGGTCAAGTCCCGTAACCAGACAGCCTTTCTGCTTGAACAAAAGCATGTGGGATCCCGTACCGCAGCCTACGTCCAGAACACGCTCCCCTGCTCGCGGCTCTGCAAGTTCCAGGATCAGGCTCCTCTCCCTGGCGTCCATGTAACGGCCAGCGGGAGTCTCATACCATTGATCATAAGACCTGGTTATGGACTCATCGAAGACGACCGTCTGTTTCATTTTATCCTCCTATGGAAGACATATGCCTCATGCACTTCCTGAATGACGGCTTGTCAAGGCCTGTACCATGCTGAAGGGGTTTCCTTGAGATAATCTCACGCAGCATGACCTCGACGTCTTCATCACTGCATCCCCGCCTCAGGGGAGTTTTCACATCAAGCTCCTCATCCGACAGAAGACATGCCCGCAGGTGCCCTTCCGCAGTCAGTCTCAGGCGGTTGCATGATCGGCATATATGCTGGCTGACCGGGCTGATGAATCCTATTTCACCTATCCCCTCATTAATACGGTAACGGTCAGCCGGGCCTGCTGATTCATCCCTGGTCCCATTTACCGCCTCCAGGCAAAAAGAACTGCGCAGCCTTGCTATAATTTCTTCAGTCGGTAAAAAAGTTCCTTCATTCCATGGTATTGCATTACCCATCTGCATCAACTCGATGAATCGAACCCAAATTGGCTTCTCAAGAGTCATACGCGCAAAATCCAGGATCTCATCTTCATTGAATCCCTTGATGGCCACTGTATTGATTTTGATTGGTGAAAAACCATGATAATAGGTACTTTCAATCCCTTTTAAAACAGCCTGCAGGCTTCCGCCACGCGTGATACGTGCATATTTCCCGGGGTCCAGCGAATCCAGGCTGATATTGATGCGCCTGATTCCCGCTTTAAAAAGCGCTTCCGCATAATTTTCCAGTAAAATGGCATTGGTCGTCAGGCTGATATCCTTCAGCTCCGGAATTTTCTTCAGTGAGGATATAAAATCAATGACGCCTCGCCGGACCAGCGGTTCGCCGCCGGTAATCCTGACCTTGGTTATCCCAAGGCGTACAGCCACTTTTACGATTCTCAGAATTTCCTCATAGCGCAAAATATCATCGTGCCCCACGCTGGAAACGCCTTCCTTGGGCATGCAATAGATACAGCGCAGGTTGCATCGATCCGTTATGGAAATCCTCAGGTAGTTGATTTCCCTGTCATGGGGGTCGCGCATCTTCTCTCCGCATTTCCCTGTAAAATTCGAGCCAGGTATGTTGAATTCCTAGCACAACTCTACACATCAAAGCAAGAAGGAGGGAGATTTCACCGGTGTGAAGAATGAATCTTGACAGCGCATGGTATCTCGAATAAGGAGGTCATGTTAATGCATTAGATATCAGGGGATATATATGGAAAAATTTCCAATCACCAAGGCAGGATTCGAGAAGCTGAAGAAAGATCTGGAGACTATGAAAACAGTGGATGTCCTACAGAATGTGAGGGAAATCGAGACAGCCCGGGCGCATGGGGACATCTCTGAAAATGCCGAATACGCTGCAGCGAAAGAAAGACAGGCATTTATTCACGGGAGGCTCCAGGAGTTGGAAAATAACCTGGCGCACTGCAGGGTAATTGATGTCAAAGGTCTGTCGGATGAAAAGGTAGTTTTTGGGACTACGGTTAAAATCTCCGATATGGAATCGGGGGAAGAAATATCTTATCGCCTTG
>JBEKJA010000292.1:0-6941 GCA_050011475.1 Syntrophales bacterium | reverse complement strand
CCAAACGATGACACTGATAGCGATCCTTTGCCTGTAGCTTTTCGCTTTGGCCTTTGCGGGGATAGATGAACAACTGCATTGATGGTTGCTCTATTGATGATGGTTGATTGACTTCATCTCGAGGTGGATTAACAACCATATAACCACCTGTGGTTGGTGCATAATAAATCCCATCAGCGTAGTAGTAAGGATAACCACCTATCCACATGGTCTCGTAATAGAGTGGCAAAAAGGGAATTATTCCACCCCAAGGATACCACCATCCACCGTAGTACCACCCACCGTGATACCCACTGTAGTACCGCCCACCATGATACCCACTGTAGTACCGCCCACCATGATACCCACCGTAGTACCGCCCACCATGATACCCACCGTGATATGATCCGACTTGTTTTGCACTTACTGGACATACAAGTAACAATGCCAATATAATCACGAATGCAACGCACTTAATTATATTGATATTGCGACTATTCGTCATATGTATCTGCTCCCTAAACAATATAATCACGAATGCAACGCACTTAATTATATTGATATTGCGACTATTCGTCATATGTATCTGCTCCCTAAAACAGAGATCTTGTAATACACTCACTGTGCACCATGACCATGGTATCCAGACAGGCAGACATTGTACACAAGAAGTCGAGTACCCTTCTTTCAAACTGAGTATCATTCATACCAAGAGTATAGCTTCCTGGTATGCCCAGAAAAAATCCCTACATTATAACCACTAACTATCGTTTTATAAATTTACAATGCAATTGACGTAAATTCAATAAAAAACCGTCTCACCATTATTGATGTTGATAAAAAAGGGTAGAAAAGAGTTTTCAGCTTTCCTGAAGAAGGAAGCCCCTAATCTAAATGGATTTATCATGTTGGACGAATTGAACGGCACTTTGAGGCTTGCCGAAAAGGCAGGAAATGTCTATATAGATGCTGTGACCTTCGATTACTACTACAGTAAATATTTGAATGAATAATGTTGGAACATTGCACTTGGTGTTGCATAATCTGAATAATAAGGGGGTGCAAAAATAAAACCGTAGCCCAATTTCCGTATCAAGTTGTTACCAACGTTCATGTTCTGATTGATGCAGGCTTTCTTTTGGTAATCATTAAACTTGAATCAACTTATATCCCTTAGTATGAAAAAGTCTCAGACAGGCATCTACCGCCTCAGGGTCATATAGTATTCCTCTGTTTTTAGATATTTCATCAAGTGCCAGATCGAGTCCCGCAGCGGGTCGATAGGGACGATGTGCTCCCATGGCCTCCACTACATCGGCTACCATAAGAATTCTTGATTCAATCAGAGTTTGTTCCCTTGTTAAACCTCGGGGATATCCGGTGCCGTTCATCCGTTCATGATGCTCGAGGACCATTCTTGCAATAGGCCATGGAAACTCGATATCCTTGAGTATGTCATAACCGGCTTGGGAATGTGTTTTTATTAGGCGGAATTCTAACTCTGTGAGTTTTGTTGGCTTGCTTAGAATTTCTGTAGGAATGGATATCTTACCGATATCATGAATCGTACCTGCCATCCTGATGCCGTCTATTTGATCTGCTGTAAGACCCATTTCCGTCGCAATTGAACGTGCAAGATCGGCCACACAACGTTGATGACCCGCTGTATAGGGATCCCTCGCTTCAACGGTCATGGCCATAGCCTGAATAGTTGCCCCTAATGCTTTCCGTAAACGTACAAAACTACTGTTTAATGCCTGTTCCGTTTGTTTACGTTCAGTGATGTCCATCGAATTTCCAAGCAGTGCCCTTTCTCCCTCGAAAAAAATGGGAGTAACCGTCTCAATAATCCAGCGTACCTCACCATCTTTTGTAATTATTCTGTATTCATAGGGTGATTTACGAGTGCCCTTGAGCATCTCGATCGCATGTTGCTTTAATATTTTAAGGTCATCGGGATGCACTATGCTCTCAGTTTTTCTGCCTATCAGTTCTTCGGGTGTATAACCTGTATAAGCAGCCACATTGGCATTAACATACTGGAAAATACCCTTTTGAGCGATAAAAACACCGGCAAAGGACTTTTCTGCAACGGTTCTATACATTTCTTCCGCACGTTTCTTCTCCGTTACATCCCGTGCAATACCGCGAAAACCAATTGGACTCTTTTGTCGGTCTCGTATCAAAGATACCGACAACTCCAGATTTCTTCGACTACCATCCTTCCCGATGATCTCATACTCCTTCAATGTCGCTGGTTTACCGGTCGTAAAGATTTCATTGAAGACCCTGAACATTTCCTTTGCGGTATCCGGGCTGGCGTACTCTTTATAATTCATGCCTAGTATTTCCTTATTGGACATGTTTGCAATTCTGCATATGGCAGCATTAAAAAATGTCATGTTTCCTGCAAGATCGAGCTCAAAGTAACCATCTTCAATATTCTCAAGAATAGAGCGATATTTTTCCTCGCTTCTCTGTAACTCCTCCTCCGCGCGTTTACGATCAGTAATATCACGACTGAGTGACCGAAACTTTATTGGCTTCCCCGATGGATCTCGTATGAGGGAAGCAGATGCTTCCACATCCCTTCTAGATCCATCCTTCGTAATCACCTCATAATCCATGAGTTTTCTGGGTATACCGGTTAAGTATATCTCATGGTAGAATTCATAGACCCTCTCAATATCCTCGGGGGATACGTATTGCTTGTAGTTCATTCCCGTAAGCTCTTCCGCTGAAAAAAACTATGTTGCCGGCAAGATCAAGCTCCACGTAACTCTCTTCAATGTTATCAAATACATCCTTATATCTACTAAAATCCTCTTGTTCAATTGGCTGCTTTTGGTTCTGTTTCTTTTTACTCATTTCCCACTTCTCCTTACTGCGCATTAAAAAGAGATATAATCGAAAGTTGTGGACGGAGGTAATATAGTAGGCGTATCCTTTAATTGAGATTCATTTCAATAAACCCCCTAGCCATGGGCATCCAAGCTCTCCCTGGCTTTTTTTATCGTCTTTTATCGCGGCCAAGAGGATCGGCAAGGAATAGGATCAACTGAATTATAGCCGCCTGGTTTATCCTCGTCGATGAATTTTCACTTTCTCAAATTCACTCTCTCTGAACAACCTCTCGAACCTCTTACCATCTTCGTCATGCCACTCCCCCAAAAATTTATCACCATCAACCTCTATCACCACAACCTTTGGGGGGCTACTGTAGAAAATATCCCCCTCTTTTTTTTCAATATGGGTTACTTTTTCACCAACTTTAAATTTATTTGCCATTATTCCCCCTTTTATACCTTACAAATACCCAATCATTCACCAGGTTAGACTATACCACAGCAAATATCGGCTGTTTAAGACGAATATATATGATCTAACGTATCCATGCTGATGCATGGAAAAACCCATTTTATATTTAACCCCCTCAAGTATGCTCGCTCTACCTTCACTACATGATAATATATACCTAAACCTAATACTTTTACCCTCAAAATCACCTTTCACAACTGCGGATCCTGGACCTAAATACCCTAAACAGTGCAGCGAATATTTTTACTGGCAAAGTCCAGCCCTGCTTTTTTCCGCAGTAGGCACAGATTTTGGCTTCTTTGGGGATTATCAATGCGCAGTATTTGCATTTTTTCTCTTCCATGAGCTCACACTTCCTATAATTTCATCATCAAGACCAACTGCGGACAGCTTTCTTACCTACTCCCGCATCTCCGGGGTTGTGATACAAGTAGGTTTTCCTCATCGGCCCTTGTTATTTGAAAGAATTTAGTCCAGTCCATGGTGTGTTCTCCCCATTTCTCCCCATTCGTCGGGATCTCTATCAGTGTTTGGGGCTTTAAATCCTATAGCATTATCCCCTATCTTGGCCTTACAAATCAGGCCATTTTTTTTCATTTGATCATATTCAACAGATGCTAATCCCGGGATTAATGAATAGCCGAAAACTCCATGAAAATATTCTGGATTAGCCTCCATGTAATTTATCCAATTCTGTTTCACGGAACGATTAATATTTTCAATCGTTTTTTCTTTAGGAATAAATTCCTGCTGCTTCGCATGTCTGCAGCCTGGAAGATGGACTTCAATCATCGTAGATTACCTTTTGAATTATTTATGCACCTGTGACATTCTAACCACGGCCGCTTAAAATAGTCCTTCTCTTTTTCTCACTTTTTCCAATTCAAGACTCTCTACTACTTTAACATCCACGCACTTATTTCTGTAATGCCTCTGCCCTCTATTATTCCGGCACCTTCTAACCTTTAACGAACAGCCTTTAACAACTCCACTTCCATCTTTCCAAGTTAACTCCTCATGATTTAACCAATGATAACAACCATTTTTATGGCATTCTATACAACTAGAACATATTACTATCATCTTACAACCCCCTGCTCGTTTTCTAAACTTACTCTAATACGCCTTATAGTACATGAGCTTTTACTCTGGAGACGCCTAATAGGGGTTCTACGAGCTATACTTTGCTTAGACGGCACAATAACACACCTAATTTCATAATATCTCAACTTCCTACTCTGACAGCACCTCCATGCCACTGACAAGCAGCTCTTTTCAGTTCCGTTCTTATCCTTCCAAACATACTCCTCATGTTTGAACATATGAGGACAAACAAACCTACGACACTTCGCACTATTATTACAAACTACCAACATTTAATAAACTCCTTATACTAACATCAACTAGGACCGTTCAAGCAACGGGTCAATAGAGGTGCAACCCGTTCCTGTTAACGATCCCTTGTACCACTGCATCGAGAAACGATGAATCAGAGGCCTCAGCCATCCGTTCCGCCAGGGGACCGCCTAAATCTATCTCTCCATGCTTCCATGCATAACTGGACTTCGAAAGGTAAAACTCCGCACCTTTTCCCCGCTCATATGCATATATTCGAGCATAACCAGCCATATCATCCCACCGGTCCACATAATCAAGCCTCCTTACTCGATCAGGTACACGACCGATGATCGCATGATAATGGATCGCACCACGAACTTGATACTCTGAAGATCTCTCTCGAGCATAGGACCCGCCCACAGCGTCACCGCTGTTGTTCTATATTCATGTTATTACCTCCAAATAAAAAACCCTGTCTTATGTAAAAGACAGAGCTGGGTACTTCGCGTTCCACTTTCCTATATTGGGAGGTGAGAAATATTCAGTTTTCAAAAAATCAATTACATTGACAATTGAAGCCTATGCCTATACTTTCTGAAGTCAAGGGATATTATTTCAAAATTTAACAGCATGATTTCTATTAGAAATCATCATATTAAATTCAATATCTCTATAAAAGCTTCGTAGGTAAAGCGTTTAATTGACTCTACTGAGGGCATGTTTTCGTAAAGCTGAAAGAAGGAACTGAAGTTATCAATAAGTCCCGGTAGATATTGGATATGAGCTCGGCAGTTTTCTGGCGCTCAACCTCATCTCAGACATGATGGTTTCGGACCCATAAAGGTCACAATGGGTGGCCTGTTGGGAATTTGCTCTGCCGCCACTTTCGCCTCGTGCTGCTGCCGCATCCATTCATACATTCCCATTTTTTCAGCCAGCATCAATTCACTAAAAGCCCATACCATAGCGTCCATACGGTTAGGTGAGTGATCACCGGGTATCCAAAGACACATCTCATCTTCAAGACGATAGAAAAGGCCGACATGATGAATCTTGCCCTGCTCGTACTTGACTGATATCGACTCCGCCCTGACCTGTTTTCCGCTCAGGATGGTGCTGCGGGCGTCCTCCCTTATGGGCGCTCTAAGGAAGGCATAAGCCTTCTCGCCATAAGGCTTAATCTGCATTGCTTTGGCCTCGCGGCACAGGACCGGCAGCAATAGCAGCGATGAGAGCATCCATCTGATTTGCGCCAGCTTTGTCTTCATATTCATCTTTTGGCTCTTTCCATCTTAAGTGCACCTTGCACATGAAAATAGTCATGTTGGGATGCTTTCCACTAATGGCCATCTGCATGGCGGTTTTGGCAAGCAAGGCCTTGCAGTTTGCCCGGCCCTTATTCAGTTCTTTCCGGCATCTTCTTTGGAGAGTGGCCCGCGAAAGATCAACGACCTGGGCAATGGTTTCATCATGAAGACCTGCAGTTGCTAATTTGATGACATCATCCCGCATCTCATCGGTAATGATGCGGGCTGGCGTTCCACGCGCATGAGGTTTCTTTTGATAGCGCATCACTTATACAATCCTATTTCCTACATGCACACTTTTTATGCGGCCTTCATTGCACCACTGATAAATGGTCTTCTCCGACACATTGAGAATTTTAGCAACGTGGTTCGGTTTTAGGTATCCTTCCTGTACTTCCTCGGGCATTTTAGCCTCCAGATTCCTGTTTTTGGATAGGTATTGCAGGGAAAGCATCCTTCATCCTCTGCATAACAACAGCACAATATCCTGGATCGATCTCCATGCCATAGCATTTACGGTTAATATTCTGACAAGCGACCATGGTGGATCCGGATCCGAGAAAAGGATCCAAGACGAGATCCCCCCGATTTGAAGAATTGTCAATGCCATAAATACAGACTTCCACAGGCTTCATGGTCGGATGAAGTTTGGAATCTGCCGGTCGATTGAACTCCCATACTTCCTTTTGCTTCCTGCCGGCCTGAAAGGTGCTTTTTTCCAGCCAGCCATAAAAGCAGGGCTCATAGATACGCTGATATTTGGCTGGCGATAGGATCAGGTGCTGCTTTTTCCAAATGATCGTGGCAGACCAATGGAATCCCATATCGATCAGGAGAAGCCTTTGCCTCATGCCGGCAGGTCCAGATGCCCCCCACATATATACATCCCCACCAGAATAATAGTCTGTGATATTGGCGATGAAGGCTTTATTGAACTCTAGCCAGTCGGCATCGCTCATCGCGTCATTTTTAATTTTACGGAATTTATGGGATGGATGC
>JBEKJA010000291.1:0-4241 GCA_050011475.1 Syntrophales bacterium | reverse complement strand
GCTTTGAATGCAGCCCCGTGATTCCTTCTCGTACGTTTTGCCATAGTTACTGCTCCTTTCTGTGTTATTATAGAGCAGCTTTGCCACTTATGTCACTGTCCAGTTTTCCCAGACCGGCTCTATCAGCAACATGTAGCTCTCCATGAGGCTTTAAGACCCGAAAAACTTCTCTTATGGTCGAAATCTTTTGATCAATCACCAGATGATGAAAAAACAGGCTTGAAACAACTCTATCGAAACTATTACTGTCGAAGGGCAGCTCTGAAGAATAACAAAGGTGAAACTCTACATCCACACCGGCCTTTTCTGCTTTTGACCGGGCAATTTCGAGAATTTTCCCGTCTCCATCAATACTGATGATTTGGGCACCAGGTATAGAACGCTTAATCTGCACTGCAAACGTTCCAGTCCCACAGCCCAAGTCCAAAACCCGATGTCCATCCTTTATTCCTGCTTGAATTAGTAAAGCCTGCTTAAACTTTTTCTCTCGGCAGGTAACTGCAACGATAGGGTCATATAATGGAGTTAGTGTTTTATACCCCAAAGCAGGAATATATCTTTCCTTTGAACTCTCCATATTTCAATGCTCCCAGTCAGCATTATAAGCATCCATGCGAAGATTCATCCGGTAATGATTTGACAGTTTCCATTTAAAATTTTGCATATTATTCAAGTTTCATCAAGTAAAGAGTACAGGAAGAAAGAATTTTCCACTCAGAGTAAAATGCGTGGGGTAAGAGCTTCTATCCTGATTGCTTCAGTTCTGAGAAGCAAGGGAGGGGGGATGGCCAAGATTAAGCCCAGCAGTTTTCCCTGCTAATCATTTTTTCTTCCAATACGGGGGGAGTTTTCCATTAACTGCATTTCCCCCTATGTGTTCCCTCCATCAGAAGAGTTTAATGCTGTAGAATGGGTGTATGCCCGTATAACGGCAAATAATAGGGATGCTTGCTTGCATGTTGGCTTTGATTTTTCGGATAAGGGGGAGAGAAATAAGGCGATTAATTATTTGCAATGGTGAGAATAAGCTCTGTTCAGGGTTTAATCTTGGTTATTTGTTTCTCTTAAAACTAAATGATTTTGAAAAGCCATTACATTATTAATTACAGTTTGAAAGAGTTTAACATAAATATCTCAATGGTGCAGCTCCGCCACGTCCAGCGGAGCGCTTTGGTTGGCCAAGTTTAAAATTCCATCTGCCGGAATTATTACTTTGCCGGACAACCCTTCTTTCAAAACAGCATCTCTATAGCCGTAGAAGTCTTTTAGCGTTTTCGTGGTATATTTTTGCTTCTAACTGTTTGTCTCCTTTGCATGCTGCTTTTACAGTCTTTATCGCAGTTATCTGGCTGCCCCACGGCCAATCCGAACCATAAAGTACTCTTTCTGCGCCGAATGCTTTCAGCAAGCGCTTGATAATAGAAGGCGCTTGAAAAGATATGTCCACGCTGACATTCTTGCAGGAGCTTAAGAGTTCGATCACTTCATTAACCTGCATTATACCAGCATGCCCTGCAATAAAATTGACTCTTGGAAAGGCTGTTGCGAGGTTCTTCATGTAAGCTATATCTCCATATTCGGGCTTTTCTTTCTTTTTTTCTTCTCCAAGGTAATAGGATGTTATCCCACAGTGCACGAGGATCGGTAATTTGTGGGGTTCAAAAGATTTTACCGCTTCAAGAGCTCGTTTGTCGGTAAGTCTTATGGCCTGAATTATCGGATGGAGTTTAAGCCCCTTAGCACCGGCAGCAACATCTCCCGACAATACGCTGGAGGCATCGTGGTTGTTTGAGAAATCTACGCCGGTAAAAGGGATGATCCGTTTGTCTTTCTCGGCGGCTTTTTTAAGGTCGCCGAAAGTTAAGTATGGAGGGATAGGCATGCAGGCGTTATAACTAACACCGGCATCCTCCATTGATTTTTGCATATTTTCCAAAGTGGCGGTAGCATTTCACGCTCGCTCTGCAATAACAACTAATTGATTGAAGAGGATGTAAAAGATTTTGTTCACACTTGCTCCTCTGTGAAGCATTATCTCAGCAGATGAGATGGGATCAAAAACTTTTCTTTTTTTAACACCCTTCATGTCAATTAACCGACCGCCATCCTTATTCAGGATGTCACCAAGATGTGTGTGGATATCGATAATCATATGATACCTCCGTGGCGATAAGCATGTCATGCTCAAGCTGTGAACTGTGAATTCGTCTCTGCGTCACTGGTGAGATTTCGTGACTCCTTAATATTGCAAAACTTTATTTTGTAATGAATCAATAAGTTAGAGAGGAGGCGTTGTTCTCAGTGAGTCAGGCCACTTCTTACGAGGACAAGGGTGGCCTCAACTCTATTCCTAACCCCGAGCTTTTCAAAGATGTTATTGATGTGGGTCTTAACGGTTTTTTCACTGATGAAAAGCTTTTTACCGATATCCATATTGGTGTAGCTCTTTGAAATAAGTCCCAAGACTTCCATCTCACGGTGGCTCAGAAGCGAGAGCCGAGCCTCATGACCCTTGGTGGGAGGATGGAGACTCTCCACATGCATATAGAGTTTTGAGAACTCTTCAATAACACGCCCGATAAGGGATGCTTCCATCCAAACTTCTCCCCTTGCAAGGGCTCTTACACAGGGTACGATCTGCGAAGGTCCTGAGCTTCTCAAATAAAACCCGCGAATCCCTTCTCGAATTAAAATCAAAGCCGTTTCCTCATCATCTAACTGATCAAAGATGATCATGACCCGGGTATTAGGTATTTTGCCGCGGATATTTAGTATGGATTTCAAATCTCTTGCTGCTGCTTCTTTGATAATCAGTTGACTGAGTATCAAAACTTTTGGCTGGTATTTCAAAATATCATTAGCAGCAGCTTCGGTACTTGCGGTTTCCTTTCGATAATCCGACCATAGATAGGGTACACATACCTCAATGTCCTTTTCTTTTCGAAACAAAGCTAAACTATTTTCGAAAAAGTCCTTATCATAGTCGATCATGGCCACGGTGATGAGTTCTTTCTCAGACATGGCAGGCTCCTTTACATTTTAACATACTACTACTTTAGTTGTAGATCAAGTTAAATTATAAGGTAGATCATAAAAGCATTCTGTGTCGCCATAAAATATGTGCGGGCAGAGCTTCTATGCCGATTACTATGAGTTCTGAGAAGCAAGGGAGGGGGTCTAGCTTGCATGTTAGCTTTGATTATTCGGATAAGAGAAGAAGAAAGGCAATTAATTAAGTTAAATCCCTATAGGGTAATTAACTTAATTAATTTTTTGCTATAGTGAGGATGGGAGTTGAATGAGGCCCTGTTCAGGATGAGAAGATTATGGGTTGAAAGCATGCATTTAGATGAAAATGGCTATCCCATCAATTACAGAAGGACATAAATTTACAGAACCAGCCGTTGTTTTTATAGATAAATAATACAATATTAATCTTTCTTATATCGCTTACGAGTCCTGGTAATAATCTCCTGTTTGGCCGAATCAGGTAAATCATCAAAATATGCGCAATACCCAGCAACCCGCACTACCAGCCCGGGATATTTCCCCGGATTAACTCTCTCATCTTCTAACATCGCAGGATCAAGTACGTTTAATTGCATTTCCATCCCTCCCGAATCAAAAAACCCTTTTACCAAAGGGGACATGATATCTATTCCTCGATCACCTGTCAGAGTGTCAGGATCGAAACGGAGATTCAGGGCATACCCATTTGGTGCGAGGGTAGAGTCTATGTGAGCCACTGAATTAAGAAGTGCAGTAGGGCCTGAATGATCTATCCCGTTAGCCGGTCCTAAACTGGAGGCAAACGGTTCTCCTGCTCGTCTTCCACTAGGGAGAGCCCCTACAAGCTTTCCAAAAGCAACATGACTTGTGACGGAATAAAATCCCGGCACATATGGTCCTCCACGCGTATTGCGATACCGAGCAAGGGCCGTATGGAATATGTGGACCGACAGATCTGCGTAACTATCGGGCAAAGCATGATCATTGCCATACTTGGGGGCCTTGAGCAGTTCGGCATGGATTTTAGGATCAGAAGCAAAATTGGTACGTAGGGCTTTTAAAATCTGGGGTATGGTGTACTGATGACGCGTAAACACCACATCATCCAACGCCGCGAGTGAATCTGCAACGTCTGCCACCCCGATACCCTGTATACCACTTGAATTATACAAGGCTCCTCCCGCCGTGACATCCTTGCCTGATTCAATGCAGCCGTCTACCAGTAAGGAAGA
>JBEKJA010000290.1:0-4249 GCA_050011475.1 Syntrophales bacterium | reverse complement strand
CAATTGGCGGAAAGTGGCAGGCTGGTTATCCCCGTGGGAAAGTATTGGCAGGACTTGAAATTGGTACGTAAGATAAAAGGCAGGATAACAGAAGCGAATATAGTCCCCGTGAGGTTTGTACCTATGCTTCGAGACAAGTGAACTGATGGGGGAAATGAGTTTTTTATGAAGTCCTTCCTGAAGGTGCTGGGCAGAATAATTTTATTACGCGGTAAATATTTGATTTAAGTGTCTTGAACTGAACATTACATGACGTAGGTGTCAACTCGGGTATTAACTTCTTCCTGTAATGTTGTTTTTCTCATTTTACCCATTTATGCAAGATTACGATCCGTAATAATTAAAAATTGACAGAACTCCAACTTAACATATGGTACAAGTATCAGAGGCATGTTTGTCATCCTATAATTGAAAGGTTTTAGTGACATGAGTGAACCTTCATATATTTCTTTGCATCGTGAAGGGAAATTACAGGAACGGATTGACAGGGCTTTCTCGCTGATTTCTCCTGCCTGTCGACTTTGCCCGCGCAACTGCCACGTTGACCGGCTGGCAGGGAAAACAGGGGTCTGTAGAACAAAGGACAAAGCAATTGTAGCCAGTTATTCCCCGCATTTTGGGGAGGAGGCGCCTCTGGTAGGGACACACGGTTCAGGGACGATCTTTTTCAGCGCCTGCAATCTACTTTGTTCCTTCTGCCAAAACTTTGAGATCAGCCACGATATCGTTGGACATGCGTTTGAACCAGACGAACTGACTGCCGTAATGATCCATTTGAAAAAGCTGAATTGTCATAATGTCAACTTCGTTACACCGACCCACGTAATTCCGCAGATTTTACAGGCATTGATTCCCGCTATCGAACAGGGATTAGATGTCCCTTTGGTCTATAATTGTGGAGGCTATGAAAGTGTGGAAGCGTTGAAACTACTGGATGGAATCGTTGATATTTACATGCCGGACTTCAAGTTCTGGGACACCCGGTGGGCGGAACGCTTCTGCCATGTCCGGGATTATCGGGAAAGGACAACGGAGGCCCTGTTGGAAATGCATCGACAGGTGGGCGATCTACAGTTAAATGAAGAGGGGCTTGCTACCCGGGGATTACTGGTTCGCCATTTAGTCATGCCAGATGATATCGCTGGTTCCCGCGAGATCATGACCTTTCTGGCCAGGGAGATTTCCCCTCACACTTATGTCAATGTCATGGGCCAGTATCGGCCCTGTGGGCTTGCCCCCCACGATGCACGAATCAATCGCCGAATTATTATGACTGAGTTGGCCGATGCTGTTAATACCGCGCTTCAGGTCGGGCTGTATCGCTTGGATGAATGAAATGGGCCTTAGAATTCTTAAGGTTTCTCGATTAGACATCGGAGTTGATTTCTTGCTGACTACACCTACGACTAAATGATCTCGAAAAATCACGTTTCTGAGAATTATGGTTTGAAAGATAGTAATATTAAAAAATCAACGGCGTCGGTTCTGCGAACTACTCTAACTCATCAACCCAAATCTCAACCTTCTGGGGTCTGCCGCCATCTGGCCGGTCGCTCACAGATCCCGCCGAAGCCGGGCGTTACTCTCTTTCTATCCGTTATCTTCAATTCTGGCAACTGTTACCACTGAAAAAGTTGTAGGAGAAACAAATTCAGGCCCTCTTTCGGTTAGGCTCCCTACCGTCCGTGGGCGGACACTCTGTTTCATCCCTCCCTTTCGGGGTTTGTTTTCTCTCGTGAATTACAACCGACTTCAGGCTGGTTGTTATCCACCTCATATGTATTATCAAAGAACGTTTTGAATATGTAATCAGCCGTAAAATTATCCGATATACATTAGCATCCTTTTCCTCCATTTATGCCCCAAAAACCCCCAAAAATGGCCCAATTTTGACGCTTTTTAGGCGTCCCGATGTTCGGGACATTGCCGATCATGTTTCAGCCTGATCCGTTCCGTTCCGATCCACGCCCTGACTTGATTTGAGCGATTATGACGAATAGCCCTATAGATGGCATGATCCGCCCTATCACTTCCTTAATCGGCTCGGTTTGAAAAAGAATTACTTCATAAAGGGGGCGTACAGAGGCCAAAACGGGACAAGAGGGCCGGGCATATAGGTAGGGGGGCATACCTTCTGATCCGGGGCTTCTTCCGTCAAAGGCTTGATGGTTATTCATTAGGATCCCATCTTCCCCACTTTCCACTTCATAAATTTTGCATCGAGTAGCAACAACTTGTCATCAATCGGGCGCATGATTGTTGCAAAATCTGGTGGCGGTGGCCCTAATGATTTCTCACCATGAATTTCTTGATAATCATCAATTGATGGAAGCCCTGCCTTAAGTTCTTGAAGAATTTGGATATCCCATACCGGCAATAATTTTGCTCTTTCCAATCGTTTAATTGCTTCCTGACAATACTGCATAGACAATCTGATAGCGGGCATATTTGTTTCCTGCAAGGTTTCCCGTGTCATTGAAAATATATTGACCTTCGATTTTATACTGTCTCGATGTGCTCGTCCTGGCTGACGTAGCCAACTCAGTTTATCTTGAAACCATTGTATTCCCGTATCAATTTCTGGGTCAGCGGTTTCGATCAGGATCGTTTCATGTTTCCCGATGGCAATATCAAAATTATGGCTCGTACTCATAATTGCCTGATGCGATAGCCTGTATTCATCAAATGCCGTTTGCAGTTCGGATTTCTTCTTTAAGTATGTTGTCTCTTTTTCTTTATCAACCGCTCTCAATTCTGGAACAATTTTGTCCCGTTCTTTGTTTAATGCTCCGATTTTTTCCCACGCCTCCTGACGCTTTGGTAAGATTTCAGCGGCTTCTTCTTCCCGCCTTTTTTTCGTCAGTTCCCTGACCACACTTTCAAGTTCAGCAATTCTAACTTCTTCCTCTGTTTTGAATAACTTCATTTTTCATTTCCTCCGCTTTGCCCTTCTTCGGGCGCTTGTGGTGTCCGTTCAAGACGGACACGAAATTCTTCTGATGAAATTTTTATCGGTTTCAACCATGGATTTCGTTCTAAGTACCTTTCATAATTCCTGACCGCTCTATTCCGTTTTTTCTGCCGCCTTTTGCATCGTTTTCCGCAATAAATCCGATTTGGCCTTCCATTAAATTCAATTCTACAGATCGGACACTTCATAAAAGGGGTCTTCCTAAAACGTCAAAAGGGGGGCCTCCCCAAATTCTCGATAATGCGGAATCGTTTTTGCGATGACTAGTCCAGTTAATGAAATGTAATAATTTCAAGATGTTACCCGTATATCCCCTGCAATCTCTACAAATATGAAAACAATAACGCAGACAGCAAGCACGCACGAATCTTCCTCATTTTTCTGAAATAGGGGGTACTCCCTCATACATACAGTTCTATAATCTTTCGGTTTTTCTCATTGATTGGTTTGACTATCTCCACTTCCCTGTAACAATCCTTACATTCGACAGTTTGTAAGTGGTTGACAATGCAATTTACCCCAGACAATTTTTTTTGCTTTTTGACATTGATCACCCTCACTTTTGAGTGCGGACAGGATTGTAACGTTGCAGACGGGGATGATCTTATAACCCATTCATACAATCCTTTATTTAATCTGTTTGCTTTCATTCTTCGTACCTCCATTAATCAATGTATATTATTCCAAAAAATTTTGAGGGTGGTGTTGTGCGCTGATAAGCTCAGCCGATTAATCTTTTCAAAAACTGATACGATTTGACCGGTATATCTCCGTTTTTCCCTTTACTTCGTCTGACATCTGACGAAGTTAATATTTCCGGCAAATCGCTCCTTTCCCCTTGTTGACTTTCAATGAATGATGTGGATTATTGCCATACCGAGCAACAGGGCAACCCCGGCAATGGCTATACCAATGCAAGTCCACACTGCAAAATCCCTGATGATATCCTTTTTATCCATGGCTCTCTCCCCCCATAGCTTTCACCACCATCTGTTTTGTTGCGGCAATGAAAGCATAGTCTTCTTTTTCTTTAGCCAACCCTGCATGGAATATTTCCATATCAAGACAACTCTCGATAGTATCCCGGAGTTTCTTTTGGAGCAGATCAACGGGTGCAGCATCCAACTCGGCAACATGGACACCATGCCTTGCCACAAACTTCTTATAATTCGGAGACGAGACCTTTGCCTCCATATCAGACGGCAATCTATGCTCCCGTACATCAACTCCGGAGATTGCAACCTTGTGAGCAATAACATTACATAACCCGAAGTCATC
>JBEKJA010000289.1:0-4258 GCA_050011475.1 Syntrophales bacterium | reverse complement strand
TGGAAGCGGTGGAGCGAATCCCATAGGTTCACTCGCCAAACACGTTCTCATCATTGCACTCCATGACAGGCGGCGCCTGTGCGAGCGGGTGGATTTCATCACTACACCCGGCTATATCGACGGACCGGGCGGCCGTGAGAAATGGGGACTGCCGCCGGACACGGGACCTTCCGTGATCATTACCAACAAAGCCGTGCTACGTTTTGACCACGTCACCAAGGAGGCATATCTTGCGACATACCATCCCGGCAGCTCCGTGGATGAGGTTCGCTCACTGACGCCCTGGGACCTGAAGGTGGCGGATGACGTTCATGAAACGGATCCCCCCACTGCTGAGGAGCTGAGGATCATGCGCGAAGTCCTCGATCCTCACAGGATGATAAGGATATACGAAGGCAAAGGCTACATCTGACGGCTTGTGAAAGCTCTTTTATTTCCCCCTGTATCCCCATTTATAAAAGGGGGAAATAAAAAGTACCATTATACCCCCTTAGAAAAAGGGGGGCTGGGGGGATTTAAACCAAGCAGGGTTAACGGCATCATTTTCACGGAGTAGCGAATATGGATGAGACAAGAAAACTGGCAACATTCTGTGCCGGATTCAAATTCGAGGATTTACCGGATGACGTCATTCATAAGACGAAGCTATGCCTCCTGGATTATGTGGCTAATGTATACGGATCGCTTGCCCTAGATGCTGTGTCTTCCGTGGCTTCCACCATCAGATCCATGGGTGAGATACAGAATGTCACTGCAGTCGGCTGCGGATTCAAAACAAGTATTCACCTTGCCACATATCTCAACGGCATTACGGCAGAGGCCATCGAGGCGCAGGACGGCCTTCGCTTTGGAGGAAACCATGCATGCTCGGCTGTGATCCCTGCCGCCCTGGCCGTGGGGGAAAGTCGCGGGCTTGGCGGGAAAGAGATTATCGCAGCGATCGTGGCCGGTTATGAAACGGCAAACCGCATATCGGCATCGGTTCATCCATGGCATACCCTTTCGGGTTTTATGCCGACAGGAACCTGCGGCACTTTTGGTGCGGCTGCCGCTGCCGGACGGCTGATGGGATTCAACGCTAAAAAGATGCTCCATGCCTTGGGCAATGCCGGGTATGTCGCCCCCCTGTCCATGGCCGAGCAGCTCATGGTGGGAAGCACAATCAAGATAGTACAGGGGGGACAGGCCGCCTCTTCCGGAATCATGGCCGCACTCCTTTCCGGGGCCGGAATAACCGGAGATGAGCATGTCCTGGAAGGATCGGACCTGAAAGGGGGGTTTACACAGATTACCTCCCGCGGGGAGCCGAAACCGGAGCTCATCACAGACGGTCTTGGTGAACATTTCACAATGCTCGATGTTTATTTCAAACCTTACACGGCCTGCCGCCACACACACGGTGCTGCTCAGGCTGTGATCCATCTCATCAGGGAGAAAATAATGCCGGTAGATAGTATTGCTGCCGTGGACGTTTATACATACAACATGGCTGTCGTAGCTGTGGGGAAGGGAAGAACCTCTGGTGACAGCTTTGTTACAGCCCAGTTTTCGATTCCTCATGTCGTAGCCGTGTGCCTGATGGACCATGAAATGGGGCCGGCCCAGCTTACCGAAAAGCGCATTGCTGATCCGGCACTGATAGAACTGTCTCAAAAAGTGACGGTAAAGCCGGATGAAAAGCTCAATGCGGCGTACCCGGATAAAACGTCAAGCCGGGTTGAAATAACATTGAAAAATGGTGAGAAAAGAATTTGCCAGGTCGATATTCCCAAGGGAGACCCTCGTGATCCGATGAATATGGATGATATTCACCGCAAGGTTGGACGCTTTGCAGGCACCAGGGATGCAAAACAAATCGACGGGCTGCGGGAAATCATTCAGGACCTGGATCGAATGAAGGATATCAGGCAGTTTATAGAAGCGATCTGAATTTAAAATAGAAAGGATTTTTTATCATGGAATTCACGCTCAACGACGAACAGAAAATGCTGGTGGAAACACTCCGAACCATGGGGGAGCGCGAAAAGTTTAAGGAACTGGCGGCAGAGGTCGACCGGACTGGAGAATTTCCATATCATCTCTTGTCCAGGTACGCTGAAATGGGGCTTCTTGGTATGACTCTATCACCCCAGTATGGCGGCGGAGGCCAGCCGGCGATTCATGCAATCCTGGCCATTGAGGAACTTGCCAAGTTCAGCCCGATAATTGCTGCTCCGGTATTCGAATCGAATGTTGGTCCTGTGCGGGTTATCGATCTGTTCGGCACTGAAGAGCAGAAACAGGCGATCATTCCGAATGTCTGCAAAGGTGACCTCAGCGTTTCCGTGTGCATGACAGAGCCGGAAGCCGGCTCGGATCTGACGGCGTTGAAGACACGTGCCGTGGAAGATGGCGACTACTATATTCTTAATGGGCGAAAAACTTTCATCACCGGTGGCGGCCATGCGAGCCACTACCTCGTTTACACCAGGTTCGGCGATACTCCCGGATACAAGGGTATCGGTGGTCTTCTTGTGGAGAAGGGTAGTCCGGGATTCACATTTGGCCGGCAGGAAGACTTTCTCGGGCTGCGCGGAATGCCGTCCTGCGACCTGATTTTTGAGGATGTGAAAGTCCCGAAAAAAAATGTTGTTATCCAAGGGGGGAATTTTCGTAACCTCATGTGGACCTTTGATATTGAACGTTGCGGGAACTCAGCCATGTGCCTTGGTGTAGCCGGCGGTGCCCTGGATGCGGCACGAGCCTATGCCATGGAGCGCCATGCCTTCGGGCGACCGATATGTGAGTTCCAGGCCATCCAGTTTATGACAGTGGATATGGCCATGAAGCTCGAAGCTGCCCGCCTTCTAGTCTATCGTGCAGTAAGCGGGGCAGGACAGGGGCTTCCGTCCATTTACGAAGCCTCGCTGGCCAAGTGTTACGCAAATGAGATGGTCGTGGATGTAACCAACATAGCCATGCAGATCTTTGGCGGCTATGGGTACAGCAAGGAATTCCCGGTGGAACGGATGCTCAGAGACGCAAGGGCCTGGGGAGTTGCGGGCGGCACCGTCCAGATGCTGCGGATTACCATGGCGAGTATCCTGTATGGCAGGACTTTCGACCAGCGCAAGGGCAAATAAAGCAATAAACATCAATCAAGGGAGGGGGCATATGGGACAATATTATAAAGATGCGGATGACCTATACAAAATTTATGGATATTTCATGGAACGGATCCTCACGGATGAAAAGGTTGGGCCGAAGATGGCCAAGGCAGGTATCATTATACGCTTTATCTATACGGATCCCGATAGTGAAATAACCATTGATTTGAAAAACCCGCCTGCGAAACCCGGTCACTATGGTGCATTCTATCTTGGGCCCTGCAACCTGGAGGCCGATGTATGGTCCAAGCAGGCTGCCGATTTTTCACATAGCTTCTGGCATGGCCTGGAAAATCCCATTGCGGCGGTGACACGCGGGAAGGTCAAGCAGGGTGGGAAAATCACCGCGATGATGAAGCTCCTGCCTGTGGTAAAACCCGCATTCGCGCTCTTTCCTGAAATTCTAAGGGAGATGGGTCTGGAGCACTTGATTTTAGAAAAGAAAAAATAGGGCGGGTCATAACCTTTGTCATCCTGAACTTGATTCAGGATCTATACAAAAGAACAGACCCTGAAACAAATTCAGGGTAATCTAAAAGGGTGGCATTACAATTTGTGATCCAGTTTTTATTTCCGCAGAAGCCATTCTTCTTCCGGTAGTGACGCATTTTGAATTTTAAGCCTATTGACATGAGCGCTGTCTTTTGAGATACTGCATGCATGAGGCGATCAAGCAAGAAATTACCGACAGACCCCAATAAGCGTGCCCTTGAGATTGTCCGTCTTTCCACTGAGGAATCAGAAGACGAACAACCGAAAGAAAGATCGGTTATCTCAGAATACCTTTCTCAAATAGGGCGCAAGGGTGGATTGAAGGGCGGGAAAGCAAGAGCCGCCAAGTTATCCGCTAAGAAGCGTCATGACATAGCACGAAAAGCCGCTAAATCCAGATGGTCTAAGAAATCGCAATAAGTATTATTTTTTTAGCCTTTCCATATGTTTATCATAATGCTTCTGCAAAACCTCTATTATTCTTGGAATTTTATCGGGTGTAATAACCACACTTGCTACACAATCAGCCCTTGCTTTAGTTGGAGGAGGTTCAGACTTGTCTAAATGCAAGGGAGGATTAGTTTGAAAGAAGAGAATTTTAACAATGTTTTCCGTTGATT
>JBEKJA010000288.1:0-4287 GCA_050011475.1 Syntrophales bacterium | reverse complement strand
GGAGAATGACTACCTCTTCAGTTTCATGGATTTTTCCGATGCTCTGCAAATATTTAAGATAGGGTATTACCTTATTAGATGTATCGGAAAAATCAGTAGGAAATAAGATTTTACGAAACATGTATTTACCTCCTGTTCACACCCGATCTTCTAAAATGATTTTACTCTGAAATCTCAAAGCCAACTTCTCTCATTAATTCGTCTACGGTCATAAGATACTTTGCCAGTATCTGCATTTCAAGAAGACCAGAAGAGAGTCTATTTTCAATATAACTTTTTGGCACAGGTGGTTTACCAAAGTACATTTCGAGATCTGCCATCGCTTCCTTTTTCATTTTTGCCGATAGCTTTTTCATTCGAATTGCGTCCCCCTTTCATAGCTATTATAATTGCTCGATCCATAGGATCACTTAATAAGTCTTTCATTGCCAAATGCCCTGATAATATTAAGGATCGGAACTGTAAAAAAGGACAATTACCACCTATAATTTTGCATATAGCTAAAATTATATCAAGTTAAGAGTACAAGAAGAAACACTTGAAGGGCCTTTTATCCACTATACGTATGTGGCTTATCTGTCTATTATTGTCAAAGGCTCATGAAAGAAACGACAAGGACAGGGACAAATTAAGGGTATCGAGTTAACACACACACACAGATTTGGAGTTCTATACTGTAAAAGTATGAAAACGAGCAATCCAATGGGATAGTGCTTGACATTCTTTCATTGAAGCATATAGTTTCTGACGCCTCTATAGGGGAGACTAAATTTATGGTCAACGTAATAATTATCGCAATAGCTTATATCGCCATATTATCGGTTGTTATTGGGATCGATTTAATTTTGAGTTTGTAAAAATATATGGTCACTGCAAAAGTTATTATAATAGGAATTATGTCAATTTCAGCACTTCTTACAGTGTTTTCCGTTTCCCATCGAAAACCTACCAAAAAAGATCATGCATACCGTGTATTCCTCATTGCAACCTTTCTTGTGTTCTTAACTACCCTGATAAAACTTGCCTTCTAATCAAACCATTAGAATCAAAATTCCATAAAAGTAACAATTACCATTTGAAATCGTTGGTGAAATTTTAATATAAAATCACCTCAATACCTACCTCACATACACTCATTTTGTAAAAACTCAGTAAAAGTATCGGAAATTCTTACAATTTGTGAAAAAGACATAATATGAACATAATATGATTCAATTACAATGGTTACGTTGTTCTGATGACCACACACCACTATTTACTGTCGTATATATTTACAATAATGAATCTGCAAAACGGCACCCCTTTTTAATAACATTAATATAATCAAGTATATATTTGCATGGCATATGTTTTGCTAAAATAGTTAATTATACACGATATTTTAAGCGGGTAAAGTACAATCCTGTAGAGAACACTATTAACCAAGGAGGTACGACCATGAAAATACGGACAATTTATTTATTGGTATTGCTAATGTTAGCCTTTGGTTTATTGGGGACAGCTGGGGCAGCTATCATCACGTTTGATGATTTAAATACTTCCGGATCGGGTTACGTGCCTGATGGTTATGCAGGGTTTAATTGGACATTAAACACAACTTCAGCACCAAATTCATACTCAACTCATTGGCGTGTCTGGCCTGATAGTAATGCACCATCTCCTAACAATGTGGCTACCAACTACTGCGATGGTGACTTTGTAGGAATCTCTTCTAATAAAGCCTTTGATTTCAGTGGTGCATATTTTTCTACTTTTGAACAGTCCTCAGGGGCTGCCAGTTCTGTCACCATAGCAGGGTTCAGAAATGGATCCTTGGTACAGGACCCCATTGTCTTGAGTCTTACCTTGCCATTTACATGGTCCCAGATTAATCTCTCTAATGTTGACATGCTCACATTTACGCCGGGCACTGAGGCTTTTAACCCTTATATCAGCTACCCGGATGGATTTAGATACACGGAAGGATGGTTCGGTATGGATAACTTTACCTATAACACAGTCCCCGAACCAGCCACGTTGCTGCTTCTTAGTCTTGGACTGATGGGAGTTGCAGGAATCAGGAGAAAGTTAAAGAACTAACCCGATTTACTGGGCGGGTTTTATCCATGGTTTTTTACCATGGGAAGGCAGGGTCAGAAGTAACTCTGCCTTTTTTATTTTTTGGGATGACGATTACGGTTTGAAAGGTTGTATGAACTTGCAGAATCAGAAAAACAAGATTTCAGAAAGAAGTTAACACCCAAGTCGACACTTACTGTCATGTCACGTTCCGTTCAGGACCTCTAAAGCAAGCCCGGATTTCTCACCATTATTATTGACGAAAGTGAACATTTCCTTGTTTTAACCGGCTGATTTAATAATTGACATTGTTGATTATTTTGATACGAGAATTACAATAATGAGATATTGGGGTAATCTGATGATGAATAAAGTAAATATGAAATTATTTACCAGAGATATGATCGATAATCTAATTCTTCAGGCTGCTATGAATAAAAGACTGCGGCTCAATCATAATGTTCACGAGACGCCGGATGATAATATTCAGAAATTATTTATTGCTGCAAGGCTTACTTCATATTTCCGTCCGCACCGGCATCCGGGTAAAAAAGAATTTGCCATCGTTTTACGCGGGCTTTTTGATGTTATCTTGTTCGATGATCATGGTCTGATAACACAAAAAGTTTCTGTTGGAACAGAGACTGACGTATTCAGTCTGGAAATTCCTCCAGATGTCTTGCACACTTGGGTGCCTCTTACCGATCAATCCGTTTTCTTTGAAGTCAAGCAGGGACCTTATGACCCGGCAACGGCGGTTCAGTTTGCTTACTGGTCACCTGAAGAAGGATCAGTCGAGGTTAATTCTTTCCGGAGTAGGCTACTTAACGCCAAAATAGGTGAACTTGTAATTTAAAAGTTCTCTATGCGAATTTCTTTATGCTTCTCTTGCAGAACGCAGGATAGCTAATTGAAAAGAAAATTTATCAGACTTTTCTTTTTCGTGGTGGGTGTATATAAAGAAGGATTTTGTGTGTCAAGAGGATTTTGTTCACGAAATATGGGGTGTGTTGTCGACCATCTTATGAGGGATGTATCGAGGTGACTGCTTTTTTTATAGATCGGCTGACCTTTTGGTCTGCTCGTCCGTAAGGAAGGCATTTTTGAGCGCCATTTAGGCAGACCTCTCCTGCACGCCTCTTTTCACGATGCGTTTTGCCTGGATGTAGTCATCCTAGGAGTGTTAAGGGTCCCGATATAGATGATCAGCATTGATTTTTGATTCAAAGTATGCAGTTCCGTCAACTTTACGACATGCTTGACTTCAGGAAGAAGTTAAAACCAGAGTTGATACTTACTGTCATGTCACGTTCCGTTCAGGACACTTCAACATTGAAACAAAGATTTAACTTTGACATGGATCACGGGATTGAGGGCAATCTCCCGTATGGGAAAGGTAGGTTTGTTCAGGATTAAATCCAGACAGGATATCAGGAACACAGCCTTCAAATGGTTTGTTATTCTAACGCCACATGCACTGTGACAGGATTTAGCACATGGATGAGGTCCAGGGGTGATATCTCTGCAAGCAACCCCCGGCTACCGGCGTTGATCAGGATCCTGGGCATATCCACGATGGATTCCTCCATGTAAATCGGCAGGGGTTTCCTTGTACCAAACGGAGAAGTGCCGCCTACCTTATATCCAGTATGTTTTTCGGCTATCTTCGGGTCACAGGGTTTTATTCCTTTGACTCCCAGGGCGCGGGCCAGATTTTTTGTGGAAACCTGCCGGTCGCCATGCATCAGTATGATCAATGGCTGCTTCCGATCGTCTTCCATCACCAGCGTCTTGATGATCTGATGTTCATCCACGCCAAGTTCTCTTGCTGAAACCCTGGTTCCGCCTTTTTCTTCGTATTTATAGACGCGAAGAGAAAAATCCACATTCTTATCCTTCAATACACGCAATGCCGCAGTAACGGGAATTTTCTCCTTCATTATCAATTTGCCTCATCCATATATCTGTAGACAGTTGTCCAATAGACCCACGGTATCCTCGGTGTTGATGGGGAGTCTCTCCACATATCATTCAATACTCTTCAAGGTTTCATTCCAAAAATGCATATTTCAAGTGGCCTGTTTTGTCTTACTCTATAGGATATGAGTTGCCATAGTTAAATAAATTCGATAGGTTATAGAAATTGATGGTCCTTATTTCATGTGTGGCACGGCTCTTGCTCTATTATAAGTCAAACAGATCAAAAGGAGGACACAGACCATGAAAAAG
>JBEKJA010000287.1:0-4306 GCA_050011475.1 Syntrophales bacterium | reverse complement strand
AGAATAGGCATTGCCCGGGCACTGGCTCTGAACCCTGAATTGGTCATCGCGGATGAGCCTGTTTCCGCCCTGGATGTTTCGATTCAGGCTCAGGTTCTCAACCTGATGAAAGATCTTCAAGAACGGTATTCCCTTACCTATCTGTTTATCACCCATGATCTCAGTGTTGTTTCCTATATGAGTGAACGAATCGCTGTCATGTACCTGGGAAGGATTGTCGAAATCGCTGACAGGGATATGATCTTTGATGCGCCTGCACACCCATATACTAGGATCCTTCTGGCCGCACTTCCGACCATGGATCCAGCCGGCAGTAAAAAAGAGATGCGATCTCCAGGGGAGCCGCCCAATCCGGTGAACCCGCCATCGGGCTGCTATTTTCATCCCCGCTGCAGCCTCAAAACAAAGGACTGTGAGGAAAATAATCCTGCTTTATTGGAGGTGAAAGCCAACCATTGGGTGGCGTGTAACCGGATGGGGAAAGAACGGTAAAATATGGCGGATGAATCTGTATTTTTTCTGTCGGATGGATTGAAGATCGAGGGAAGACTCACTTCCGGGTTGATGCGAAAAGGAGTCGTTATTACGCATCCCCATCCCCGGATGGGCGGGAATATGGACAACAACGTTGTTTCAGCGCTTGCGGATACCTTCGCCTCCATGGGTTACACGACCCTGCGGTTCAACTTCAGGGGTGTGGGAAAAAGCCAGGGAAGCTACGATGGCGGTCCAGGGGAAGTGCATGATCTTCTTTCCGCGGAAGCATTTTTGAAAGAGGCAGGGATTGCGGATATTACTTTGTCAGGCTATTCCTTTGGAGCGTGGATTATTAATCAGTCGATACCGGTGAAAATATCCGATGCCGTTATTTTGTATGTATCTCCACCAGTGGATTTCATGCCATTCGAGTTCAAGGACCGCGAAGGGAAAATAAAACAGATGATTGCAGGAGACCGGGACCCTTATTGTTCCCTGTCTACGCTTTCGGAAATTGGAGAAAAGATCCGATGTCCGGTCAAGATTGTAACAGGGGCGGACCATTTTTATTGGGGATTGGAGGATGCTTTATCAGATATCGTAATAAAATTCTTTTAATAACGATATAAATATTTCTTATAATATCTTAAAAAATTCTTGATTTTTGCAAAAAACGATGTTACCAAATTTACAAATGATGACCGGAAGTTCGGGTCAATACAGATTTGGATACATTGCCGGACGTGCAGAGGGAATTTGGCACCAGAAGGAAGTTCAGGCGTACTTTTAACCACCATTCATGCACTTGCGTGTCATGAATTGGGTGGTTTTTTTATGCCATTTTTTCTTATTGGCCGGTTCCCGGATTTTTTTTGAAAGGAGGGTTCGAGAATTGCCAGAAGGAAAGGTGAAGTGGTTTAACGAGAAAAAAGGATGGGGCTTCATCGAGAATGATGAAGGCGGAGACGTATTTGTTCATTACAGTTCCATCGCTGGCGCAGGGTTCCGTACGCTTCAGGAAGGGCAAAGGATCAAGTTCGATATTGAGCAGGGCAAGAAGGGACCTGCTGCTATCAACGTTCAGCCATTATAACCTCTTGAAGAGCCAGGTGGATGCCCCGGCAGTATACAACGGCCGGGGCATTTTTTTTCTGGAACCTATCATACTTTATTGATGCCGCTTATAAAAATGATCGTTATTCTGGGACCGACTGCCTCTGGGAAGACTAGGATGGGGGTCCGGCTTGCGAAAACCATCGGAGGGGAAATCATTTCGGCCGATTCGCGCCAGGTGTATCGGGGAATGGATCTTGGGACAGGCAAAGACCTCCAGGACTATATTGTTGACGGTTGTTCCATTCCGTATCATATGATCGACATCATTGATCCGTCTTGTGAATTCAACGTGTTTGAATTTCAGAAGCGCTTTCTGAAATGTGCAGCAGAAATAGCCGCACGCGGTGTTACGCCGATAATGGTAGGCGGCACAGGCCTTTATATGGATTCCATCCTGAGACGATACCGGATGCTTTCCGTTCAGGAAAATGACGCATTACGAAAAGAGCTGCAATTGAAAAATATGTCCGCCCTGATAGAAAGGCTTACCAGGATCCAGCCATGCGTCCATAATCAAACGGATCTGATGGATCGGAACAGACTTATTAGGGCCATTGAAATTGCAGAAGCAACGTTTCTGCGTTCCGATGAAGAATATGATTGGCCGGAATTCGATTTTCTGGTCCTCGGAATCCATTGGGAACGAACCGTCCTGCGGCAGCGCATTAACGATCGATTGGAGTGGAGATTGAAGGCGGGTCTGGTTGATGAAGTTCAAACACTTCATGATTCGGGAATTCCCTGGGACCGCCTTGAGGCTATGGGGCTCGAGTATCGTTATATCGGGCGGTATCTGCAGGAAGAAATCACCTATCAGGAAATGAAGCATCATCTCTGCATCCACATTCATCAATATGCCAAACGTCAGGAGACCTGGTTCCGGAGGATGGAAAAATCCGGAATATTGATTCACTGGGTTACCGGAGATGATTACCAAACCCTTCAAAATATCGTGGATCAATGGCATCAAAAACCTTAGAGAAGTTGAAAACCGATTATCTTCGAAAGTACGCCGCCGACAGGAAATGGATACTTGAGTGGAAACAGGGCAACGGCATCGACCAGGCGGTTGTTATTCCGGCCCGTGCTGAAAGGCGGCATTTATTCAAGACGTTATCTTCTCTGGCAGACAATCCTGGTCCATGTCTGGCCCGGACCCTGGTTGTTTGTGTGGTTAATAACAGGGAAAGAGATCTTGGAAATAAACAGCTGCTGTCGAATAACCAAGTGACACTGGAATACCTCAGGGCGCTATCCGTGGGGCAGGCACCGAGCCTTCGTCACGACGATGCGGAGCTTGAGAAGACGATGCATCGCATCATCATAAACCGTCTTCAAATTGCGTTCATCGATGCTTCATCGGAGGGCATGGCTCTTCCCGATCGGGACGGCGTAGGTCTTGCACGAAAGATCGGGATGGACAGGGTTCTTGAAGTTCTGGGAGGGAAAAGGGGCTTACCACCCCTATTGATTTGCCTGGATGCCGATACACTCGTGGATGATCAGTATCTTCCGGCAATCGAGCATTTTTTTTCAGAAAATGATGCAATGGCAGCCGTCATACCCTTTGCACATCAGGATTTCGGAGATGATTCCATTCTGGAGGCAATCACCCATTATGAAATATTTTTAAGATACTATGTCATGGGCTTGAAACATGCAGGTTCCCCCTATGCCTTTCCCACCGTCGGATCAACGATCACCTGCACAGAACCCGCCTATGTGGCAGTGCGCGGGATGAGCTTACGGCAGGCTGGTGAAGATTTCTACTTTCTCAACAAGCTGGCAAAGACCGGCCGCATCGGTCACATTAACAATACCAAAGTTCATCCATCGGTGAGGCCGTCCGACAGGGTACCCTTCGGGACCGGTCCAAGCGTCTTGAAACATCTTCATAATCCTCGTGACAGATGCATGGGATACCATCCGGAAATATTTAATATCATAAAGATTTTTTTAACGATTTTCGTGATAATCCCTTTTGGGATGAGACGGAAATACTATTTCGGGCCGGGAAAGTCCATCGGGAGCTGGCGGTATTCCTCAATGCTCAGCATTTCAGCAATGCCTGGCATCGGATAAAAAGCAATGCGAATGCCCGGTCTGTTTTGGAAAGACAGTTTCATACCTGGTTTGACGGTTTCAAAACCCTCAAGCTCATCCATCATCTGACGGAACACGGCTTTCCACAGCAGGAGATGTATTCCTCTGTGAACACCCTGTTAAAAAAAATGGATGTTGAGACGGAAGAAAATTGTACGCCCTTATCCCTGCAAAGGCAGTTTCGCCTGCTGGAGCGCCTCCGACTGGTGGAACAATTCGTTTGATGAACCCCTCGGAGAGTGTGATCAAATCCTTGACGGCACTTTTTTTCTCATATAGAGAGACTCTAAATAAAATAAAGGAATTTGTAGCCATGAAAATGAAAAACACCAATATTATGAGAATAATCCTCGCTATCATGATGATTGCACTATTGTTCGTTATGCCGGCCTGCAGCAAAAAGGATGAAAAATCAAAAGAGGTGAAAACCCCGGCGTCATCGGCTCCCGCTCTCGAAGCAGTTCAGGCACAGCCCCTGGCATCGCCCGATACGGCGAATCTGGTGGTGGATGTCAATGGAGCCAGGCTCACAAAGAGCAAGCTTGATGCCGATGTCGAAAGCAAAATGCAGGCAATGAAAGGTCAAATCCCTGCGGATCAGCTTAAAAAA
>JBEKJA010000286.1:0-4320 GCA_050011475.1 Syntrophales bacterium | reverse complement strand
GCGAAACGCATGCCGACGGATGTGATGACTTTCACTGAAAGCAGCTCTTCCGCTTCCTGGGCATTGGGGTCCACATACTTGTTAAAGTATTTTGCCGTGGCCCCGGCAGCCATCATGTCCCCGTCAATCTTTACCTTGCCCGATGTGAAAGCCGCCACGGTATCCAGGGTCCCGGTCATCATGCCTACATAGGTGCCGGCGTCCATGGTCATTTTTACGGTGAGATTATCTTCAAGGCCTTCCTTGACGGTACATTTTCCGTCTTTGATAATAATGGACCACTGGCCGCCTCCCTCTCCGGCGAGGTCATAGCCGAAGGACAGGGTAACACCCTGAGCTTTATCCCGACGGAAACGATCCTTCACTGTGGAAAGGATATCCCGCGCAGTCACTTCCTTCTTTGCAGGGGTAATACTGTAAGGGACAAAAACCTTTGGCAGCAGGGTCATCAGGAGCTTGACATCACCGACCACCCTTAATTTCTGGTTGGTCAGGGCATCGATAGCCGTGATCTTGCCCAGCGTGACACCGACGAAAGTTTCGGCATCGGCCTGGATCGTAGTATTGCAGCCGGTAAGTTCCCCCTCGACGGTTTCCACCTTCAAGGTGCCATGCTTCATGATGGCTTTCCACTTCCCGCCGCCGGGACCGGTGGCCTCATAACCAATCACAATATCCACATCCTTGGCTTCTTCTGGTATGAAGCGCTTGGGCATGGTATTGAATATGTCCGCAACTGTTGTTCCGAAGTATTCCATGATGTTCCTCCTACCAGTTCAGTTCTTTTTCTAGCATGATCATGACCGTCCACAGCGTCCCTCCAAATCCGGAAGCGAGGGCATGTCGGACTTCTTTCTTGATCTGATGGGCTCCCGCATCTCCGCGGATCTGCATGGCGGCTTCAGCGGGCCGAAGCATGGCCGTTGCACCGATGGGATTGCTGGCGATGACGCCCCCCGATGGATTGATGGGGCACTTGCCATCGAGATCAAATTCGCCGGCTTCAAGGAGTTTGAGATGTTCATCATCTTTAAGCAGCAGGAATTCCCTTAGCCAGTCCATGGCCCACCATGACGATGGGTCGTACATCTCAAAGACATCGAAGTATTCCACCGGGTCCTTGACGCCGTTACGTTTGAAAAGCTTCTCGGCGCAATCGCGATGTGTCATTTTCGGCCTTTTAAAACCGAACAGGTTAGACATGGTTTCCTCCCTGTGGGACGTTTCGTGATCGCGGATCCATACTGGGGGTTTGGCGGTGCCCTTCTTCTTTACGCTATCTTCCGAAGTGAAAATCATAGCGCATGCCCCGTCGGACTGGGAACACATATGAATTAGCCTCAATTCCCCGACAAGCTGCGGGGAGTTTTTCATCAGGTCTTCCATCTGATCGTATTCAAGACCAAGACGGCGATGAGCCCGTGGGTTTAGCATGGCGTGCTTATCCATCATGATCCGGTACTTCATGGAGGCTCGCTTTGCCCTTTCTTCACCGAATTCATCGATCATATCCGTGGCTGTCGTACCGGTTAGCGCACCTGTTTGAAGGTTTCGGAACCACAGGGGGTCGGACATATTGGTGATGCCGCCGGTTGTGTTGGCTTCCTGAAGCTTTTCAAAGCCGATGGCAAGCACCGTTTCGTACATGCCGGAGGCGACGAGACTATCCGCTGCGCAGACGAGCGTGGCGCCGGTTGTTCCGCCGGTCGTGATCCGGTACTCGTCCTTCCCGAAAGCTCCGCTGCCTATCGCATGCCACATATCGGGCTGGAACTGCATTTCGAAAAGCTCCATATTACCGTGTACGATACAGTCTATATCATTGAGCGTCATCTTTGCGTCCGCTAGAGCGCTGCGGACCGCTTCATAAATCATTTCCGCCTGGTTCTGATCTTCTTTATGGCTGGACAGGCTAGTCTGGCCGATCCCTATGATTGCTACATTTCTATTTTTTTTATGTTTTTTCATAATGACCTCCCTCTCCTCACGCTTCAAGGATTAATACGGAATGGAATTGGCCGGCCGGTCCGTTTGTGGAATGGGCCAGAGCACATTTGGCTTCCGGTACCTGATGGTCGCCAGCCTCACCCTTGAGCTGCAGCACTGCCTCGGCGGCACGGTAAAGACCGGATATAATCATTGGGTTGCCAGCCAGCGTACCTCCGGAGAGGTTTACCTTGTATCTTCCGGGTCCATTGTCTTCGATGAAAGCGGCGCCTTCTGCCTCTCCACAGAAGCCAAGTCCCTCCATCCACATGGGCTGCTGATAAGCATAGCAATCCATGACTTCAACCACATCGATGGATTTTTTCGGGTCCTTGATGCCTGCCATCTTGTACGCCCTCTCTGCGGCTTTTTTCAGAGCGAAATTGCTCGTCAGGTCGCGGTCACCGAAAAAGAACGTATCCATGCAATTGGAGAATCCCGATACCCATACAGGCTTGTCGGTGAATTCTCTGGCGCGCTCCTCGGAAGCGAGGAGGATACCGATTGCGCCATCCGAGACCGGATAAGTGTGCAGCTCCCTGATGGGATCGCATAACATCGGCGAAGCCTGGATCTTTCCTGCTTCCATCGCCTCCTGAATATTAGCGTAGGGATTCTTGGCCGCCCATTGACTGGCCCGTGCAACAATCTGAGCCAGCTGGCTGTCCGTCAGTCCGGATTTGGCCATGTAGGCCCGCGCCTGCAGTCCCGCCGCGTTCAAGTAATCCAGGCCTATGGCGCGTCCATAGAAGGGGTCGAAGCCAAGATTCGTAATCATATTCCGGCTTTCGCTCTGTGATTCCTTGCAGTGTCCCATAACAAGAACAAGATCCTTATGTCCCGATAGGATGATCGCCGTGGCGTATCCAATGGCGTTCAAGCCTTCCTGAGCCATCTTCTCTTCTGCCAGATACTGGGCGCCAATCACGTCCGTTACACCGTTGTTGGAAATTGTCCGGGCATCGAAAAAATCATCGGATGCGCTGATGATCTGATTCACACCCTTTTTACCGCCGAAGGTAAAGGCGGTCTGCTCCTTAAGGTCTTCGAGGACGTCCAGAAGCATGTTCTGAAATCTCTTATACCAGAGATCAGAATCGTTTTTGTGCTGGGCTACAGCACAAATCGCTACCTTTTTTTTCGCCATAAAAACATCTCCTCCCTTGTAAATTAAGTGAACCAGTATTAATCATTTTTTATTGCGGATCAGGCGAAGCGAATCCTGGTCATACCGGATATGCCATCTTCCCGAACAGATTTTCCAGCAAAGCGATTCCGGAAACAGCCCGCTTTGATAGCAGTAAGAATGGCGTCCTTTTCCCTGGGTGCATCCACTTCAATCCATCCTCTGCCACAGCCAAGGCGATTGTGGCAATCGTCTGCCGCTACCTTTACATAAGGTATATCGGGGGTGTCGAACTGGGGCGTGTAGAAGCCATGGTTCGTCACTTCCACGGCATCCAGTGGATAAAGAGCCGCAACCTCGACCATCATACCTATCGTATCTTTTAAACTCAAATCGTAGTCGGCAGGGTGATTGAAGATATGCAGAATGCCCTTCCCCCCCTCGATTCGATTTACATGAACATATCCTTTGCTGCAATGTACAGTCAGTTCGATACCGTTGAGTATGATCATATTCGACTTTATATTCTGGATCATCTCCAGGTAAGATGATTTCATGAGATGATCATGATCCGTAAAGGCTATGAAATCGAAACCCAGTTCCGCATATACATCTGCAAGCTGCTGTGGATCCAGCGTGCCGTCGGAGAACGTGGTATGGGTGTGTAGCTGTCCTTTTAACATTACTGCCTAGTAAGGTTATGCAACGGTTTGGGGCTTTAAGGCTCCTTGCAGAAAAACTTTTGTGATACCCTCGATGATCCGCTTTTCCCTCACTGGTGTTAAAGGCTCATTACCGAGAATCATTACGGACAAGAATGTGTCGATAGCGCCAAGGAATACATACGCAAGATAATGGGCCTGGATATCGTTGCGAAGGACCCCTTTTTTCTGGCCTTCCCGGACGAGCTCCTGGCAGAGGGCAAAAAGCTTGGTGAATTTTTCCTTTCCCTTCTCATCCGCATGATAGGCAAAACCCCTGGAAACCTCTTTGACGTATATCGATATCTGGCTTGGTTTGCTGTTGTATACACCCAGAATATAACGAACGATCTGAGAAAACTTTTCCGTTATATCGATGGTACTGGTTTTGAGGCGCTCCAGCTCATTGTAATAGTTGGTCCACCAGTCCTCAACAAGAGCGTCGAAGAGCTTCTCTTTATTTTCAAAGTAATGATAAATGAGTCCGTATGACAAATTAGCTTCTTT
>JBEKJA010000285.1:0-4353 GCA_050011475.1 Syntrophales bacterium | reverse complement strand
TATTTACATAGATTACAAATGTATTACAAAAAGACCAGTATATTGTAATATTTATACTTATCTTCATTGATTCTCCCAGATCCTACTAAAGTACTGTCAATTATCCTTACGATTTTTATTTTCTCCATAATCCTATATTTTTATGGTCCCCTATCATATCAATCAATTACTCATTTGGCATGAAACTTGAATGCTTCTTTAAAGGAGTGGTAGCTCTCACTGCCATTTTAGAGCGGACTCATATATCTGCAAAAAACCGAAATGCTTTTGATGAAGTAGAGGGAGATAAACGTCGGATTTCTTTCATTAACAAACCAACCAAAAAGAAGGAAAGGAGGGGTAATGAAAATGAGCAGAAGGGTCAAACACTTCGTTTTAGCTGTGTTTTTGTCTGTTTTGTTGTTCATTCCAACCGGGGTGTCAGCGTATTCCTACAGCAGCATCCTGGCTTTCGGTGATAGTCTTTCGGCAGACAACGCACCTACACCCACAGGCACGTATTCCAATGGTCCGGTATGGGTTCAGGACCGAGCTGCCCCTAGGGGTGTACCGCTCACAGATATGGCAATTGGAGGTGCTACAACAACGTCGACGACCAATAACTTGGGCTGGCAGATAGCAAATTATTCCGGACCGGTATCCTCCTCAACCCTAGTGACCGTCTGGGCTGGGGGCAATGACTTAACGGCGTACCTGTATGGTAATCATGTAGAAACACCTGCATATGCTGCCGCAAATGTCTATGCTGACGTCATGACACTCGCCAATGAGGGTTTCAAGAATTTTTTCGTCCCGAATCTCCCGAATATCGGCGATACCGTTCGTTTCTATGGGACGCCGTATCAAGCGGCCATATCGGCATGGTGTATGACTTATAACAATTACCTCGCTGCTGACCTAGCCAGTTTGAAGGCAACATATACGGGCGATAAATTTATGACCTTCGATACTTACGCCCTGCTCACTGCAGCGTTCAACAACCCTGCGGCATATGGATTTAGTAATCAAGCCGCTATATTCTGGACTGATGGTTACCACCCATCGGCTCAAACTCACCTGTTGTTCGCTAATGATGTTGCAACAACGGTAGTACCTTTGCCGCCAACTATCCTCTTGATGATCCCAGGCCTGGTAGGACTGGTGGGACTCAGAAGGAGATTAAACGCTTAAATCCAGAATGAGGAGGTGAAAACTTGAAAAAATTAGTCCTAATTATTGCTCTGGTGTCGGTGTGTCTTGTAATGACGGCACCGGCGGTTGAAGCTTATCTTGGTTCGCTCCAAATCAACCAAAATGCCTATTCTTACAATGTCGGAGGGGAGTTCGCCATCACACCTCTAACGGGCCCTTTAGGTTCTGTTCTCGGATTGTATGATGCAAATACCAGAGATATCCTCCCGAGTTCTTTCCAGACATTCTGCCCGGAAACACAGGTATATTTCACTCCGGGATCGATTTACAGTTATAATATCAGTGATTGGGCTATCGCTGGTAATCTGACTCCTCCACCACCCGATAAACAGCTTACCCAGGGAGCGGCCTGGCTCTATGACGAGTTTGCAACAGGAAAACTGGCCGATTATCCCTATCTAGGCCCTAATCGGCAGACAGCAGCGGGTGAACTTCAGAACACCATTTGGTTGCTGATGGGGCAGAACCTGGACAATGGTGCGGGATTCTTTGGACCATATGAAGCGGATGTTATTGCTAAGTTCGGTAGCCTAGCTAACGCCGAAAAGGCTATGGCGCCTGGTCAATTTCATGTGGCTATCCTGAACCTTTATAATACAGATGGTAGTCCTGCACAGAATCAGTTGGTCCTAACCCCAGTCCCCATTCCTGCCGCATTCTGGCTATTGGGTTCCGGTCTTGTTGGGCTTGTCGGGATTAGAAGGAGATTCAAGGGTTAAACAAAATAATACAAGCATGAGGAAAATAAAGGCAGGGTCAGAGAAATGGCTCTGCCTTTTTTTGTTTTCTACGACAACGATTACGGGTTGTAAAGGCAGGTGATAAAAAAGACTGCTTAAGGTATTATTCCATAGGCGGGGAGATTATCGTTTTCTTCCATTGAGGCGCTGTTACGACCTCCCATTACAGAATACATAACTCCCCGTCAACATCTTAACCTCAATGAAGCAAGGTAAAAGCGTTTTATACGACTTTCTAATAAAAAGGGTTGGGTAGGATGTAGTCCAAAAGACGGGGACAACCGCCTATAAGAAATACCTTCAACACAAAAAATACTTATGAAAATATCTTGACTGGAATAAACAAGGAAGGAAGCATTTTGCTGACTACACTTACAAGTCCTCAAAAGTACAAAATTGAAAAATCAATGATTAAGCGATAGTAGGTCCAGTTTCCCTTAACAGACTTGAATATTTAAAAAATATCATTTCTGTTTATTCTGCCTATTTCCATCTTTTTCTCATTTTTCTATTGATTCTATCACAAATTTATCACAGCTCGCCTCGGAGATTCGATCCGAGGATCATACTACGAAATTGAAACGCTCCATCTATCAAAAGTGCGGATCATCTCTGCACTCTGAAAAAGTTGGTATAAGATTCTATACATTGGGTCTGAAAGTGTCCATATGCTTTACAAGCTGAACAGAGAAGCATAACATATTGTAATATTCACACTTCTCTTCATTGATTTTCCCAGACCCTACTAAAGTATTGTCAATTATCCTTACGATTTTTATCGTCTCTATGAACCTATATTTTTATAGTCCCCTATCATATCAATCAATTACTCATTTGGCATGAAACTTGAATATCTTTTTAATGGAGTGGTATCACTTACTGCCATCCTAGGGAGAATTCATATATCTGCAAAAAACCGAAAAGTTTTTGATGAAGAGCGGGAAGATAAGCGCAGGATTTCTTTCATTAACAAACCACCCAAAAAGAAGGAAAGGAGGGACAGTGAGAATGAACCAAAGGGTCAAACATTTCGTTTTAGCAGTGTTTTTGTCTGTTTTGTTGTTCATTCCATCCGGGGTTTTAGCGTATTCATACAGCAGCATCCTGAGTTTCGGTGACAGTTTGACCGATAATGGTCCTGCTGATGGTTTTGGTATCCAACACTTCACGAATGGCTCGGTCTGGGTTGAATACATGGCGTCTAAATATCATGTGCCGCTTCTGGACATGGCCTATGGCGGTGCGACGTCAGGGATCGATGATCCAGCGGCTGGCTACCCAATTTTGGGGTTGCAATGGCAGGTCAACAAATATCTGACGGGTCTTAGCCCTATAGTGCCCAGCAATACCCTGATTACCGTTTGGGCTGGCGCTAATGACTTGATCAAGGGCTTCGAAGTCCCCGGACAATCAGTAGGATCACCCGGCGTAGCGGCATCAAATGATGTATTAGCCATTCAGACACTGGCCAATCATGGTGGCCAATATTTCCTCGTGCCAAACCTCCCTGATATCGGCCTTACCCCCGCATTTCATGGCACTCCCTACCAAGCATTCGTAACGGGCTGGTGCCAACAATTTAATGGGGACCTGGCGGCGGATCTGCTTACGTTGGAATCCAATCCAATGTATGCTAATGATCATTTCTTTACCCTGAATGATTACGCTCTGTTCAACGCCGTGTGGGCGAATCCTTCAGCGTATGGATTTACCAACATCACGCAAAGTGGAAATCAGAATCCTCCCCCCGGCTATTTCTTCTGGGACGGTGTCCACCCGACGACTCAAGCCCATTTATTGCTAGCCCAGAATGCCGAGGCAGCGGTAGCGCCGGTGCCTCTGCCGCCCACTATCCTCCTGATGATCCCAAGCCTGGTAGGACTGGCGGGACTCCGAAGGAGATTAAACGCTTAAATTCAGAATAAAGATGGTGAATACATGAAAAGAATACTTTTTGCTTTATGCCTTACGCTGTCGCTGGCCGTTGTTATGCCCGCCGCGGCCCAGGATTCACTCTCTCTAGGTGGTATTAACACTCTGATATATGGTACGACGCAATATGGTAGTGAGTATGTTGGGCCGATCGGGGCAGTCCTCAATGAAATTCCCATCCCCGGCGGTGCTACCTGTTTAGATATCACTACGGTGACATATGTGCCTACCACATATGATGTCACGGTGGACACACTGTCGCCGGTGAATCTGACTGACGCAAAGTTTTTCCAGGGCAACCCCAACCAGCTTTTCTATTATGAGGAAGCTGCCGTGCTCATCGGGCAATTTGCAACTCATACTAACGAGATTGGTGAAATCTCGTTTGCTATCTGGCGTATAATGGACCCGATTCACGCCGCTGGCACCAATCCTACACTTGAAAATTGGTGGATGAACTGGGCGGATAATCAGAACATGGCAAAATACA
>JBEKJA010000284.1:0-4384 GCA_050011475.1 Syntrophales bacterium | reverse complement strand
GATGCTGCGTTGCACTGCGCCCCTCGTTACTGCGGCGGCGCGCCTTAAATCCCCCCAGCCCCCCCCCCTTCTAAAAGGCGATTGACTATAACTTGACATAAGTAGTTAGTCGCCCCGTAAAGGGGGGAGAAAGTGAAGAAATTAATATTGTTACTGATTATTACATTCTTCATCCATACAATTGTGTGTGTCGCATGGTGCGAAAATAAACCCTATGTCAGCATTATTTTCAAAAAATTTCTTTCCAGTATGGCCAATACCAATTACGCGTTGACAAAAACGAGTGATATGGGCTTTAGTGCCGGGAAAAACATCACTATAAGTAGCTTCTCCCCAAAAATAGACATACAATTTCCTTTTCTGAATTTGAATAAGATCGTCCTCTGTCAATATTTGAAGACCGCCCACTACAGTAATTTTGGGGCCAAGAACCAGTTGTTTGATCTTTTTTTCTGCTTGAACACTAAAATCTGGGTCGCTGAGTTCTGTGGTGCTTCTAACGATGGGGGCAAAGAACAATTGGAGATTCCTTGTCGGAGTATTCCCACTATTGGTCCAATGTGGAGCAATCCTAACTCCTGGCATTCCGGTATCATTAATATTGGAATATTGCATAGCATCTATCCCCTCAAAAACTACAGATGCCCTTTGATTATATATAAAAGTATTGTTGATAATTCTGTTATTTTCACGAAATTCACGTCATTGAAGAATTGCGAAAATAGCATAGATTGTGGTAGCAAACGCGACCAACCACCGGGGGTCGGCAAGTTTCAAATATATCCAGCGTATAAATTGCCAGAATTTTACAAAGATCAAGATGGCGAATTTTTTGATGGACCCCATCCAGTTTTTGCCGTCATCTTGTTTTTGTTGGCTGCCTTTTCCATGATCCTTGGATTTGGTTTTTCCGACTTTCATAAGCCATACCTCGATATATTAGGTTTTATTCTAATACTGGTGTCGATACTTTTAATTTACACAAGTTTTCGTATGGCTTTTGATTTATCAAATTATTATTATACTTCACACCCCACAATTGTTGTATCGAATATATCAGGATTCATCATAGACCAGAAGTTGTCAATGTTTGCCGTATGAATAGAACCAACGACATATTCACCCTTACCGTGATGAACGACACCATGATTGAACCATCTGCCAAGGTAGCGATAACCGGAATTATCATCGGTAGATATAAGGCTGACTTTATTGGAAACCGTCTGCCTGACAAAACTATCCAATGTTGGAGTATCAACACTTTCAATAACACGCGCAACAACTTTACCGCCACGTTTCACAGCTCCGATGATAGGGGTTTTACCGGCTGTACCGCGCCCACCAGTGCGCTTGTCTTTATGCTTGTTTTTCTCTGTCCCGCCAACATAGGTTTCATCAACTTCCACAAAACCAATGAGTTTATGAAAATCGACATTCCCAAGCCCTGCTCTGATTCTGTGGCACATATACCAAGCAGTCTTGTACGATCCAGTGCCGATCATTCTATGAATCTGCAATGCACTCATACCCTTCTTACTACTAAGCATCAGATAGATAACTTTAAACCAAGTGCAAAGCGGGTAATTGGTGTTTTCAAAAATTGTACCAACGAGGACAGAAAAGCGATAACCATGTGGAGCACATTCATAACATTGCCAATGGTATTCACGGCTAAGCTCATAAACTTTTTCATTTCCACAACGAGGACACTTAACTTTTTCGGGCCATCGGTGCGATTTAAGATAATTTTTACAAGCATCTTCATCAGGAAACAAATCCTCAAATTCTTTAAATGTCATGGACTTAACTGGTTTCATTGTGTGCTCCTTTGTTTAAATTGGTTATATAATAGCACACAAAAAACTTTATGTCAAGTAGTATATAATCGCCTTCTAAAAAAAAAGGGGGGGGATTTTCCCTTCGCGATCAGATGCCTTGCAACGTTTCCTGTATGTTCCCGGTTGATTTCTGCGATAAAATTACTTAAATATACCGTATGAAGGGATTATATTTTGTAACGGATAGAGGATTGTGCGGTCGTCGGCCCCTTTACGAGGTTGTTCTGCAGGCAGTGCAGGGAGGTGCGGCTGTGGTCCAAATCCGGGAAAAAGAGATGGCAACGCGCCCCTTTGTGGAGGAAGCGGCACGGATTAAGAAAATCATCGAGCCTTTCGGTGTTCCCCTGATCATTAACGACCGCATGGACGTGGCCCTTGCATCTGGGGCTGACGGTGTTCACATCGGACAGGACGATATGCCCTACGAGGTTGTTCGAAGATGGATGGGGCCGGATGCAATCATCGGTCTGTCTGTGGAAAAATGGGAAGATGTGGAACGTGCACAGGACATGGATGTCAATTATCTTGGCGTCAGCCCTGTTTTTGAAACACCAACCAAGACGGACACAAAAAGTGCCTGGGGCCTGGAAGGTGTAGCGCGAATCCGGGCCTTTTCCCACCACTGCCTCGTGGCTATTGGAGGATTGAATGCAAGCAATGCCGGGGCAGTAGTCAGGGTTGGAGCCGATGCTGTAGCTGTCGTATCCGCCATCTGCGCTGCACGGGATCCCCTCCAGGCTTCCCGTGAACTTCATGAAGTCATTCATCGTGCCATGGTTGAACGGCGATGACATCAAACACCCGGAAACTTGTCATATTCGATTATTCGGGTACCCTGAGCATCGAGGCGGTGCGTTTTGGCCAGCCGGACCGGTTGTGGAATGAATTGGTGGCTAGCGGGATCGCTGCCCGGGGTGTCGGGGATATCGAAACATTCTGGGCTGAGATTGTCAATCCCACGTGGGACGAAGGAAGTACCACCCCTGCCGGATATAAGAAGGTTATGGCGGATGCGGTCATGGGGCTTGCCCGTCGTCATGGCAGGGAAATCGGCCTGGCCGAACTCCAGGCAGCCGTGTCGAGTTTCGTGGACAGCTACATGGCTCATTCTTTTATAGCACCAGGGTGGAAACAAATCCTGCTGGAAATATCCACAAATCCCGATGCAAAGCTGATTGTTGCGACAGATCATTATGCTGAAGCTACACCTGTTTTTATCGGTTTCCTGGAAAAAATGGGAATCAAGGCAGTTGATGCACGGCGAGCATTTGATCATACCGGGTCAGGAGTATGTGTTGTGGCCAACTCCGCTGACCTTGGATGCCACAAGGTGACTGCACCATTCTGGACCGCACTGCACACGATACTTTCTTTAACCGATATCCATTCCATCCTCATTGTGGATGACTTCGGAGCCAATGAACAGACTCAAGACAGCTATTCTTCCATAGAGAAAGTGCGGCAGCGTATGGAAAATACCGAAACCATCCTGAAGGAAGTCTTCCGGGCCGAGATTGCACTTCTTTGGTTTGACCTGCCATTGCCTCAACGCCAGGTTATTCTACTGCAGCAACAGGAGATAAACAACATGCTTGATCCGTTTATTGAACAGGCAAGCGAGGCCATTCACTATCATCTATCGTCTCATAGATAACACAAACCATGAGCATATCCGGCCATGTACAGCGCGTCCCTTGTCAATGATCCATTTGGTGATCCAGCGGTATATATGGAATTCAAGTACCGCCAGAGCTCCATTTTGCTTGATCTTGGCGACCTTCGGTCCCTTGCAACCCGCAAGATCCTGAAAGTGGATTATATATTCGTATCCCATACACATATGGATCATTTTATCGGGTTTGATCATTTTCTGCGTGTCTACCTGGGGCGTGAGCGTCATGTTCATCTTTTCGGACCACCCGGATTTATCAATCATGTTGAACATAAACTCCAGGCATACACCTGGAACCTTGTGGAAAATTATGAAAATGACTTCACCCTGATTGTGACGGAAGTACATCCTGATGGAAAAGAGACCAGGCAATACCGGTGTCAGGCGGCGTTTAAACCCGAGTTTGTTGAAAAATCGTCAGGATTCGATGGCATACTGGTGGAAGATCGCTCCTTCAGGGTCAGGGGAGCCTTTCTCGATCACCGGATTCCCTGCCTGGCCTTCCGTTTTGAAGAAATCAGGCGGATCAATGTGATGAAAAATGCCCTTGCAGCAATTGGTTATCCAACCGGAAAGTGGCTGATGACTTTCAAGGAGCAGATTATGCGGCAGGATCCGGATGAAACGCCTGTACGCATATGGTGGCAGGATGCGTCGGGGGACATCATTGAAAAATGGATGCCTTTGGGTCGATTAAAAGACCGGGTGATAAAAATCACGCCAGGGAAGCGGATAGCGTATGTAACAGATGCCGTCTACCATGAAGAAAACGCCAGGTCCATCATTGCTCTGGCTGAAGATGCCGACCTCCTGTTCATCGAGGCCACCTTCCTTCATGCCGACAGAGACCGTGCTTCCGAAAAATACCATCTTA
>JBEKJA010000283.1:0-4837 GCA_050011475.1 Syntrophales bacterium | reverse complement strand
GGGAAGGAGGCGTTCGATGATGCTGCGCGATATGACAAGCCCATTTTTCTATCCGTCGGTTACGCGACCTGCCACTGGTGCCATGTCATGGCCCATGAATCTTTTGAGGATACCAGTATAGCCTATCTTCTCAACAACGCATTCATATGTATCAAAGTGGATCGTGAGGAAAGGCCGGATGTGGACCGAATGTATATGACGGTCTGTCAAATGCTCACGGGTTCCGGAGGATGGCCCCTGACGGCCGTTATGACGCCGCGGGGGGAGCCGTTCTTTGCGGCAACGTATATCCCCAGGGAAAGTCAATTCGCGCGGGTGGGGCTCAAGGATCTCATACCAAAAATCAGTGAGGCATGGAAAACGAGACATGAAGAAATCCTGCACGCGGCGGCAGAAATCATCGCAGCCCTGCAGGGGACACAAAAACGTTTTGAGGACATGGAGCCGTCTGCAAAGATGCTTGAGGACGGCTATGCGGAACTGGCCGGACGCTTTGACAAGACTTATGGCGGCTTTGGGACGGCACCGAAATTTCCAATGCCACACCATCTCCTGTTCCTGCTTCGGTATCAACGCAGTCATACGCTTTCCGAGGCCGGGTTCATGGTGGAAAAGACGCTTCAGAACCTCCGGCAGGGAGGCATGTATGACCAACTTGGCTTCGGTTTTCACCGCTACAGTACGGATGAGCGCTGGCTGGTTCCCCATTTTGAAAAGATGCTGTATGATCAGGCACTCCTCGCCATGGTTTACCTCGAAGCATTCGTGGACACGGGAAAGACCATTTACGCCGATACGGCTCGCGAAGTCTTCACCTATATTTTGCGGGATATGACCGATCGTGATGGCGGCTTCTTCACCGCGGAAGATGCTGATTCCGAGGGAGGGGAAGGGGCATTCTATATCTGGCGGGACAGCGAGATGGGGGAAGTACTTGGTGAGCAGGAAGCGAATCTTGCGCGGCAGATCTTTTCCGTGAACATATCAGGAAATTTCATTTCGGAAATATCGAAGAGATTATCGGGGTTGAATATTCTTCACCTCGCGCATCCGATTTCCGAAACAGCCGCGACGCTGGAAATAAAAGAAAACGAACTGAAGCGACGCTACGACATCATTCGTGCAAAGCTCCTTGCCGCCCGACAGCGGAGACCGCATCCTCTTCTTGATGATAAAATCCTGACAGATTGGAATGGATTGATGATTGCCGCTCTGGCCATGGGCACCCGTGTTCTCGGGGAGCAATGGCTGGCAAATGCGGCCTTGAACGGATTGGATTTCATCCTTACCCGGCTTCATGATGCGGGCGGCAGGCTTTTTCACCGCTATCGGAAAGGAAATGTGGCTATTCCGGCATTTCTTGACGACTATGCGTTTCTCATCTGGGGGCTCATCGAATGTCACCTGGCTGGCATAGGGAAGGATCCTTTACGCCTGGCCGGAAAGTTGCAGGCTCGACAGGACGGTTATTTCTGGGATGATCAGAACGGCTGCTATTACTTGACAGCCAGGGATGCTGAAACCGTCCTGGTTCGCCAGAAGGAGTTCTACGATGGAGCCATTCCATCCGGAAATGCCGTTTCCTTTTTGAACCTTGTCAGACTTTCTCGTCTGAACGGGGAATCTTCCCTGAAAAATCGCGCCGCTCATCTGGCCCGGACTCTTTCAGGAGCCGTTAATCAGAACCCGTCGGCCCATTCCATGTTTCTTGCCGGCTTGTGCGAATGGTTGCATTTATGATGCTATAGATTCAATCGATTATTTTTTTTAAAGGGGGGCAGGCATGAAGGTATGTAGTGTCGCTGATATGCGAGTTATGGACCGGTATGCGATCAAGGAACTGGGCATTCCCGAGGAGATCCTCATGGAAAACGCCGGCTTGGCCGCTATTTCCGTTCTTCAGAAGGAAATGGGCATTGATGGCAAAAAATTTCTCATCTTCTGCGGAATTGGGAACAACGGTGGTGACGGATTTGTCGTAGCCCGTAAAATCCTCTCCCTGGGCGGTGACGTTAAGGTTCATATTTCAGGAGATCCCTCAAAATTCAAAGGGGCTGCAAAAATCCATCTGGATATTCTTTCAAAACTCTCCATTCCCACAGGAAAACTGGAATCGACCCGCGGAGTTCGCACGGCCCTGAAGCATTCCGATTGCGTGGTTGATGCGCTGTTCGGCACGGGCCTGGATCGCGAAGTTGCAGGACTGCACCGGGAAATTATTTTCCTGATCAATGAAAACGCCCGCAGAGTCCTCAGCCTGGATATTCCTTCCGGTATCAATGGAGATACCGGAGCAATCATGGGCGTGGCTGTCAAGGCAGATTGGACTGTGAGCTTCGGCCTGCCCAAGCTGGGTAATCTCCTGTTCCCCAGTTTCGAACATGGGGGAAGACTTTATGTATCGCATATCTCATTTCCCCCCTCTCTTTATGAGGATCCGGACCTGCCGGTTGAAATCAATGGAGGCATAACCCTGCCAGCGAGGTCCAGGACAGCCCATAAGGGGACCATGGGTGACGTTCTGTTTATTGCGGGTGCAGCGGGCTATTTTGGGGCTCCATATTTTTCCGCCATGTCATTCATGAAAGCGGGCGGCGGCTATTCACGACTTGCTGCTCCGCATTCCATTATACCGTTTATCGCCCGGAAAGGCCGTGAGATTGTTTTTGTCCCCCAGAAGGAGACGACCGCAGGTTCCATATCCTATGAGAACAAGGATGGGCTCCTGAACCTTGCTGAGAAAGTGGATATGGTAGTGATAGGACCGGGCCTTTCCCTGACCGGCGAAACACAAAAACTCGTCAGGGAGCTTGTATTAAAAATTCATAAGCCGGTTCTGCTGGATGGTGATGGGATTACTGCGGTTGCGGATGAACCGGATATGGTCCGGCGCCGCAAAGGGTTCACAATTCTCACTCCCCATCCGGGTGAAATGGCACGTCTGATGAAAATATCGGCCAGTGCTATCGAGAGCAGGCGAATCGAAACCTGTATGGAAGCTGCTTCAAGTCTGAAGTCCGTTGTGGTTCTTAAGGGTGCCCACACATTGATCGGGACCCCGGAAGGGCGTGTCTTCATGAATCTGACGGGTAATCCGGGAATGGCCACTGCCGGGTCAGGAGATGTCCTGACAGGAACCATCGCTGCGATGTTCGGGCTCGGCCTGTCCGTCCCCGATGCGGCCCGCAAGGGAGTGTTTATCCATGGCCTGGCCGGAGATCTTGCTGCAGAGCATAAAGGTGAAGACGGCATGACCGCCCAGGATATCCTTGAGTATCTGCCTCTTGCACTGCGGAAAGATCGGGAAGGGTTCAACGAGAGTTGCCGCGGCCCGTTGATCATACCATAGCAGGAGATATGGCCGGGTTGTCAGGTCTGCCGCTCCACAACAAAATCTGCAATGCACAGCAGGGCCTTTTTTTCATCGGAATCGCCAAAGCCTGAAAGGGTATCCCTGCCTTCCTTTATATATTGTTGCGCCCGTTGAAGCGAATAGGGAATACCGTCATAGTGCCCGATCAAGGTCATGATTTTCTCAAGCATTGTGTCATTCAGCAATCTGTCCTGAAATATTTTCTCAATAAGAATCTTTTCTTCCTGCGAGCATTGCTGCAACGTTCTGATCAGTGGCAGCGTCACTTTCCCTTCATTGAGATCTTTGCCTATCGCCTTACCGAATTCCTCCTCCCTGGCCATATAGTCCAGCGTATCGTCCGTAATCTGAAAAGCCATTCCGACTTTATTGCCGAATGCGGAGAGACGCTCGATCTCGTGATCCAGTGCTCCACCAAGGATTGCACCGATCGCACAGGCGGAGGAAATCAGAATTGCGGTTTTCCTTTCGATGATGGAAAGGTATTCAGCCTCCGTCAGGCCTATATCACCGCTTCTGGTCAATTGGAAAGCCTCTCCCTCAGACATCCGGTTCGTTGTGGTGGACAGAAGCTTCATGACGAGCAGATTACCGTCCGCAGTCATGAGACGGAACGCCTGTGAGAAAAGGAAATCCCCGACAAGAACACTGGCCGCATTACCCCAGATGTTATTCGCCGATATCCTGCCGCGCCGGATATGCGCCTGGTCGACGACATCATCATGAAGCAGGGTAGCCGTATGAATAAACTCGATGGCGGCTGCCAGTGGATAACGGTGGTCTCCGTGGTATCCGCAAAGGGCCGAGGATGCAAGAACGAGCAACGGGCGAAAACGTTTCCCGCCGCCGCCGACAAGATGCCGGACGATATCCGGGATCAGGGTGATATCGGACTGAAAGTGCCGCTCCATAATATCCTCAACCTGCCGGAGGAGCATGAAATGTCAAATTCTAAACCGGAGACTCCATAAAATAATCTGAAATTTCCTAAGTTACATGGTCATTGCGAGAAGACCGCAGGCCGCCGCAGCAATCTTATAACTTTCAATATTTACTGCCACTCTTTTTAAGTTATAAAGGAGAGGGAAGGTCGCAATGACACAAATAAGGGGAAAGTCATCCTTCTGAACACCTAACCTTTGTCATCCTGAACTTGATTTAGAATCTATATTTTCTCTGCAAATAGATCATACGGCCCGGCGGCGATAATCCGGCATGTTACGATATGACCCGTTGTCAGGTTTTTCCCTTTAATACAAGTCACACCGTCGATTTCCGGGGCCTGTCTCCGGCAGCGGCCTACGAAAGGATATTTGGGATCATCGGCAGCGCCTTCGACGAGCACTTCCTGCAATGTTCCGATGAGTGACCGGTTGATATCCAAGGAGATGCCGGACTGCAGTTCCATCAGGAGACCTCGTCGCCTCTGTTTTTCCCTCTCTGAAATCCTCAAAGGTAATGCAG
>JBEKJA010000282.1:0-4407 GCA_050011475.1 Syntrophales bacterium | reverse complement strand
TTGCCTGCCCCAGGCATTCTTCCATGGATGCGACATGGCAATCTTTCAGGCCGCAGGGTATGATCATGGAGAAATGTTCCATCATGGGTGATACATTGAGAGAAATGCCATGCATGGTAACCCACCCGCCGACTGAAATACCCTGCGCGGCAATCTTCCGGTTTCCGTCGACCCAGACACCGGGCTGATTCTTCTTTCTGCCCGAAGCTATTCCAAAAGATTGAATGGTCCTGATCACCATTTCTTCCAAGGCCCTTGCATACGCAAGAACGTCGCGGCCGTAATTCCTGAGATCAATAATCGGATAGCATACGAGCTGCCCCGGACCGTGATAGGTCACATCCCCGCCGCGGTCTGTTTCATATACTTTTATCCCTTTGCCGTTCAGCAGATCCGTGCCCGCAAGAATGTGGTCCCTTTTGCCTTCAGCGCCTATTGTGATGCACGGGTAATGCTCAAGGAAAAACACGATGTCAGGAATAGTATTCTTCAGGCGGGCCGAATGGACTCTTCTCTGCAGATTCAGAATCTCATTATATTCTCGAATGCCTGCGTGTACGGCAAAACCTTTTCTTCTCATAAAAATTGATCAAGCATGGAACAGCATTCCTAAGTTTCAAACTCATCAAGGGCACTCATAACCGTTGTTGACAGGTATGCCATGGAGGGTGAGCCGCCGAAGGCCACCGCCACGGCGGCGGCCTCGAGGATTTCTTCACGGGTGGCCCCTTCACTCAGGGCCTGCTTTATATGGAGTGTCATGCAATAATCGCATCTCGCATACAGGGCAATCGCAAATCCAATAAGCTCCTTGTATTTTCTTTCCAGTTCCGCTTCCACGTAAGCTGCCTGATCCATCTTGATGAAGGCGCCCGTCAGTTCAGGGCATTCATCCTGGAGCCTGGTCATGCCTCCACCCATATCTTCCAGCAGTTCATTGGGATCCTTTGCCATGGTTCTTATTCTCCTGTCTTGATGTTCTCAGTTTAGATGAATATTGTGGTCGGGCTTTCTATCATACTAATCAGCATGGCGAGCCATTCCGCAGCGGGCGCCCCGTCCACGACCCTGTGGTCAAAAACCAAGGAAATGCCCATCATTGGACGGACGACGACCTGCCCATCCACAACGACCGGCTGTTCGACGGTCCTTCCCAATCCAAGAATCGCCGCCTCCGGCGGATTGATGATCGGGGTGAAGAAATCGACCGAGCCGTAACCCCCAAGATTGGTGATCGTGAATGTCCCCCCCGACATATCATCCGGACCCAGCTTGTTCCTGCGGGCCCGCTTGGCCAGATCGGCGATCTCCTTATTCACTTCTGTCAGGCGTTTCAGATGGGCGTCCCGGATCACGGGGACGACTAATCCCCCTGGAATCGCCACTGCCATACCGATATTGATTTCCTGCCATATCTTGATTTCAGTGCCGGTAAACGTGGCGTTGAGGCATGGATTGATCTCATGCGCCCTGGCCACGGCTTTGGTCAGAATTGCCGTAATGGATATTTTCTCCTTCTCCGTAACGCCTGCATTGATCGCCGCCCGCATCGAAAATATTCCTGACATATCCACTCTAACATGATGGGCTACCATTGCATTCGAGGATGAGCTTCTCGCCATATTCTCCCCGATGACCCTGCGCATCCCCTCATAAGGAATGACCTCAAGAGTTTGGCGATCATCCGCACATTCAAGACCGACGCCTTCTTCGATTGCCTTTTCAACATCTTCTTTGGTAATGCGGCCTTCAGGTCCGGTCCCGGTTAGTTGACTGTAATCAATACTATTTTCCTCCGCAAGTTTACGGGCCGCGGGAGATATTTTGATTCTTTCCATCACTTCCGGTGTCTTTGCGGAATTCGAAGAACCTCCGGCGGCAGCGGCACGGGGGGCCTTAGACCCCGGTGCCGCTGCATTTGCAATGATGGAATCAACATTTTCATTGGGCTCTCCGATAACACACAACAATGCACCCACCGGTAAAACCGCATTCTTCTGAGCTACAATCTTAAGCAGAACACCCTCCACTTTGGATGCAACCTTGTTGGTGATCTTCTCCGTCGATATTTCGACGATAAATTCACCTTTTTTTACCCTGTCTCCTTCATTTTTCAGCCATTTATTAACCGTACCCGTCTTCATGGATAGGCCCAGTTTCGGCATTGTTATCGGTGTAGCCATCTATTTTTTCTCCTCATGTCACTATTTAAAAGATTTCTTTACCGCATCGATGACCTTTTCTGCATTTGGTATGTATAGGTCTTCCAGTACGGGGGAAAACGGCACAGGTGTATCCGGGGCGCCGACGCGTCGAATGGGAGCATCCAGATAATCAAAGGCTTCTTCTGCGATGGTTGCCGCTATTTCTCCGGCAAACCCACCTGTCCTGGGTGCTTCCTGGACAATAACCACCTTTCCGGTCTTTTTTACCGATGCAAACACCGTTTCCATGTCAAGTGGCGCCAATGTTCTGAGATCTATAATTTCCGCTTCGATCCCATCGCCGGAAAGGGCTTCAGCTGCCTGTTCACAGATGCCAACCATGGCCCCCCACGATACCAGCGTAATGTCCTTGCCGGTTCGCCTGATGCTTGCCTGGCCGAACGGGATTGTGTACTCGCCCTCAGGGACATCCGCCATCGTCCAATACAGCGTCTTTGGTTCAAAGAAAATGACAGGATTGTTGTCTCTAATGGCCGTGATCAGAAGACCCTTTGCATCTGCGGGTGTTGAGGGATAGGCAACTTTAAGTCCGGGAACGTTGAGAAAGACGGCTTCCGGCGACTGGGAGTGCTGTGCTGCTGCACGGAGTCCGGCACCTGCGGGGCACCTCACGACAATCGGGATCTTTGCCTTCCCTCCAAACATGTAGTGCATTTTTGCGGCCTGGTTGATCAGCTCATCCGCGCAGACGAATAAGAAATCGGAAAACAGAATCTCGACCACAGGCCTCATTCCTGCAAGGGCAGCACCGACTGCATGACCGAGAATGGCCGTTTCACTGATAGGTGTATCCATAACCCGGTCAGGGCCGAATTCTTCGAGTAAACCATTCGTCACTCCGAAAGCCCCTCCGGCGGTAACATCTTCGCCGGCCACGTAAACGTTTGGGTCACGGGTCATTTCTAACTGCATTGCTTCATTTATTGCTTGAGAAAACCAGATTGATCTTTCTTCCATTGCTTTTCTCCTCCCACAGGTCATGCTGCATAGACATCTTCAAGTAAACTTGAAGGGTCTGGATCGGGACTGTTCTTAGCAAATTCAACAGCACTGGAGATGAGTGTGTTGACCTTTGCCTCAATGCCTTCAACCTCTTTGAGTGTCACTTTCGCTTTTTCTGTCAGGTAGCTCCGAAAACGGGGGAGAGGGTCTTTCGCCAGCCACTCCTCCTGCTGTTCTGGAGTTTTATAGTCGGCAGCATCACCTTCGAAATGACCGTGATGTCTCCAGGTTTTACATTCGAGTATTGACGGTCCTTCACCTTTTCTTGCCCGTTCAATAAACTTGCCTGCAGCCTCACGGACTGCAAGCACATCGTTGCCGTCCACTGTCACACCCGGGATACCATAGGCAGCAGACCGGACGCAGAGATCGTTGATAGTGCATGCTCTTTCTACAGCGGTAAACTCGCCGAACTGGTTGTTCTCGATTACGTACACCACCGGTAGTGCCCATAGTGCGGCAAGGTTGATTGACTCATGGAAGGTCCCACGATTAGTGGCTCCGTCACCAAAGAAACAGACCGCGACACCCCCTGTTTTTTTCATTTTGCAGGCCAATGCCGCTCCGGTCGCAATCGGCTGACCTCCCCCTACAATGCCATTAGCGCCAAGAATACCCATTTCGACATCGGCAATATGCATGGATCCGCCCTTGCCCTTACAATAGCCGTCTCTCTTCGCGAACAGTTCCGCCATCATACGACTCGGATCTGCACCCTTGGCAATTAAATGGCCGTGACCTCGATGGGTACTGGTGATAAAGTCCTTTGGAGATAGTTGTGAACAGACACCGGTTGCCACCGCCTCTTCACCCGAATAGAGATGCACAAATCCGGGGATGAGGGATTCTGCAAAAAGCTCGGAGGCTTTCTCCTCAAATTGTCTGATCTTGAACATTGTTTCATAAAGAGCGAGTAATTGTTCTTTTTTCAGTGCCATGAGTGACAACTCCTTTCTTCTTTACTTAATGACGAGGTCTTCCCTGCCGGCTTCCTTGAGGCTCTCGGCATACATTTTATAGACGGGGCCGATCTTCGGCAGTACCTTTAGCATTTTTGTCACCGCACCCGTGGATTTCACCTGCCCTTTCGTCATTGCCATGATCAGGTTCAGCTTCCCCTGCCAGAACTTGTTGAAAATCTCATCATCATTAATGGAGGTGACATCAGGTTTGATATCCG
>JBEKJA010000281.1:0-4419 GCA_050011475.1 Syntrophales bacterium | reverse complement strand
TTTGAAGTGGTAATCTTCAGCTCAATTCCAAACCGAAAACCATTGACTCGTAGGAGAAGTCGTTTAATTGACTCTGGTGATGGCATGTTTTTGCAAAGCTGAGTGTTACTTCCTGAAATGTTGTTTTTCTCGTTCAGTCACACTATACAACGTTTCAAACCGAAATAATCAAAGAAATAAAGAACTCTAACCTAATGTGTGGTATAAATATCGAGACAGGTCTATATTTAATATAGATATCGAAAAATGAGCGCTATGTGAAACAAAAGGAGAGGCATATGGGTAAACACATCGTTTCAATGATCGTGGCAATGTGTCTGGCGAGCCTGACAAGCGGGTGCGCCCTTCATCTCGTTCCATACACAATCCAACCTTTGGATACCAATGAGGGCTTGCCAGGCCCATTCAACAATATTACGGTAACCCTGGTTAACGCACAGGCAGATGATTCGGACTTTTCTGTCAAGTACTTGAACGGAAAGGATAGAGGCTTTGTGGTAAATCGTAAATTTTGGACTGAAAAGTTTGCAGAAGCTCTTGGGGCTGAACTGACGACACGCCAAGCTAAGGTTGTTGATGGGGCACCCGTTATAGTTTATTTAAAGGTCACGAACGTAAATTTTACTCCTATTACATCATATCTACAATTCCGTGTAACTGCTAGCGTAACTTTGAACTCGGGATGGACAAAGACATATGTTGGGAACGGTGATGCCAGCGTAATGTCCGCTCCATTCGCATTTGGATCAAGCGGTCCTGATCGGGCATCAAACTGGACGATCAGGGATCTCGTGCGAGCGATAATGTCAGATCCTGAATTCATCGCTGAGATTAGTAAACAGAAATAAGGTTCATCCAATTTGAGCGTACTTGTCTAAAATTTCTTTTTACTGAAGTCGAGTGTCTAGCGATTTTAGTAAGAATATGTCCTTTCAAAACGACGATGACTATACTCTATTCCATTATGTAATCCTGAATCATTAGTACGAAGAGATTAGAGGATTAGTATGAGAAACAAATTAAGGCCATCTTTCGATTAGGCGCCCTACTTTTCTTAAGATGCTATATTTAAATTTAAGGTAAAATAATTAACTATTACAGGAGATAATTATGAAAATTTTTTCCGTATTATTGAGTGTGATTATATTTCTTTTCGTTTTCACAACGGCTGAAAGTGTAAATGCCAAAGCAAGAATTGCAAAGAAAAAAGAAATCATTGTTAGTATGGATGCCCAAAAGTTACCAAAAGAGTTTGTCGGAGATAATAAAATAATAGCAAAAATTATGAATGCACATTATTTCGAAAAAAGTAAATATGAAACAAATGAGGCATATGAACAACGAAAAAAGGCTGTGGAAGATAAGGTATATGTATTTTCACATGATGAAGGTGAATATAGGGATGAATTGGTTTATGACGCTGAAGAAAAAACTCTTGTCGTCACCATATCACCCAGGATGCCTAAAGATATGAGTGAAATTATTGATAATTTAAAGCCTTCATACATTGGACAAAATGCATTTGGAGCACGTAAACAAGTTTTCGCTGGAAATTGGTATAACTATAGACTTGAAATTCCGTTACCTTCTTATAAATATTACTTCCCAATGGAACCTGAAAAAGCAAAGATTTTTCGTCAAGGTTTAAGTCTTTTGATTTGGGTAAAAATACTTAATGTTGAACGTGATACACAATATATGTCGGCAACATATAACGTTGCAATAGATGGTGCACATATTCAATACAATGGCAAAGCAAGTATAGTAGAAATGTGGTTATATGATTTTGATACTGGGGAAATCTATAAGAAATTAAATGCTGATGGGAAGCCAATCGGCACATAAAAATGTATACAAAAAGAATTCAAAGAGGATACAGGCGAATATAGGTTGTGGGATGTATGTTATTGAGCCGTTACTCTCTTTCGATTTGAATATATTGTTCCCGAGATAATAATTGTGAAGAAAAATAACTGGACCATTTTTTCGAAACGGTTAAACCTACCGTCCTTGATATGGTATGTCTTAAAAAATGCATTTATATGGGCCTATGATTGAACCCCTTTAATCGAAAGATGGCGGGGTTTATTTTATTGCGATATATAAATTCACCTATATATCCGCAATCAACAAGGAGGGAACTATGAATCGCAACGAATGGATGTGGTTGGTCATAGTATTGATGCTTTGTGTAATTCTTTCCACATGCGGAGGTGGCGGCAGTAGTAATAATAATACTCCTATAAACATTCCCCTGACAGTTTCGTCTATGACCCAAGATGGCATTGGTATTAATGAATCTATTTGTGTTCAATTCAGCAAACAGGTAGAAGCCTCGACGATTAATTCATCTTCCTTCCTTGTAAGTAACAATGTGACCGGCACTGTTACATATGACCCATCAACGTACGTTGCTTGCTTTAAGCCTTCGATTTATCTTTCTCCTTCAACAAAATATACAGCAACAATAACATCAGATGTGAAAGATACCAGTGGGAATGCCATGAACGGTTATTATACTTGGAATTTTACTACTGGAGCATCTACAACCTCTGGTTCCTGGAAACAAATATCTGCAAATGGTGCTCCTTTAACATGGTCGAATTTATATTACGCATGGACTGGTACAGATATTATAATATTCAGTTACGATAATGTTGGAGGTCAATATGGGGGGAAATATAATCCTTTCAGTGATTCATGGTCTAAAGTTTCTTTTACAAACATGCCATCAACGAGGGCTTCGCAGCCTACAGTTTGGACAGGCAACGAAATGATAGTTTGGGGTGGGTCCACCCCGCTTTACGGAACCATTTTAAACACAGGCGGTAAATACAACCCATTAACCAATGTCTGGGTTTCAACAACGACCGTAAATGCACCATATCCTAGATATAGTAATTCTGCCGTTTGGACAGGTACAGAAATGATAATTTGGGGCGGTACCGATGGAAGCAATTTGTTTAATTCAGGTGCGAAATACAACCCGAATACCGATACATGGACTCCAATCACCACAGTTAATGCACCTACTGGCAGATTAAATCCTACTGCCTTTTGGACAGGTACGGAAATGATAATTTGGGGCGGTACCGATCAATACAGTAATATAGTCCATTCAGGTGCGAAATACAACCCGAATACCGATACATGGACTCCAATCACCACAGCTAATGCTCCTACTGGCAGATTAAATTATACTGCCGTTTGGACAGGTACAGAAATGATAATTTGGGGTGGAGGTGAAGCTGTTACTATGGCTACAGGTGCTAGGTACAATCCATTCAATGATACATGGACAGCCACAACGCTGACAAATGCACCAATCGGCAGAAGGAACCATTCTGCAACCTGGACTGGCCAAGAAATGATTGTCTGGGGTGGATATACTGATAACTCCGAAAGTACATGTACAGGTGGAAGGTACAATCCCTTAAGTGATTCGTGGACAGCCGTTACTGTTACTGGTGGATTTTGTCCATCGCTCAATGCATTTGCCATATGGACTGGTACAGAAATGCTTGTGGCTGGGGGGGATTATGGCAATCAATACCATGCAGGTGGTATGTATACTCCTTAAGTATATGAAACATTCAGGAGTTGGTTAGAAGTATAACATAATACAGGACCTGTTTAGCCTTCCGATGCAGGAAGAGGCGGGATCCCATAGCTTACTTTCATGCGGCAATCCACACTTCATTTCTAAATCGAAAGTTGAGGACTTGTAGGAGAAAGCGTTAAAATAAAATTGCCATTTTCGGTTGGCTTCCTACGGCCCTTGAGCCGACACGCTGTTTCATCTCTCCCATTATGGGATTTGTTTTCTATCGTGACTTACAACCGACTTCAGGCTGGTTGTTATCGCACCATAATCAATTTTCAAAGAACAAATAGAATCCCATAAACTACGTTGCAGATCAGCGGCGTCCTTTCAATACGGTGATATGGTCATGGTCCGTCATTATGCTTATGCCCGCTTCAAACCCAGTTTCGCAAACAAAACATCAGCCTTAAGTTCAGCTTCCCAGTTTTGACGGTTAAGCCAATAACTCGACGGCCCTTTTTCAAGATCTTTTTCACCTTTAATTTCTGTGTAAACGTTTATATCAGGAAGTTTGTCCTTCAATTTTTGAATGATACCAGGATCAAATTCCGGCATTAGCTTCACTTCATCAAGTAAGCAAATTGTACCCTGGCAATAAGCCATAGCATCACGGACCGCTGGGGAATTGGTTTCAACCTTTGTGGATTTTTTCAACGTAAAAACGTTCCGTTCGCTACTCTGCATATTTTTGCTCAAAAGTACTGATTGAAAAATGGCGCCTGGAATACAACACCTTCAGGCCGCACAGCTCACTGAATTACCATCCTCCAGCACCGGAGGCATACCTGCATTGAGAAATAGAAAATGGCAGAATT
>JBEKJA010000280.1:0-4430 GCA_050011475.1 Syntrophales bacterium | reverse complement strand
ATACACTTGAACATGTTGAACATCCCCACCAAGCTCTGCGAGAGATTTACCGGATACTCTCGCCCACACGCGGGGTAGTTGTGATCACCAGCGTCATGGACTTCCCAATACACGATTATCCCTATGACTTCTGGAGATTCACCCCGACCGCATTTGAATCACTTCTCAAGCCCTTCAGTCACTCATTCATTGGATTTGCAGGAAAAAAGGATTTCCCTCATACAGTAGTCGGGGTCGGATTCAAGGGTGATGTCCCTGATCTGTCAGTGTTCAAAGAGAAATACCAGCAATGGCAGAAGGCGCAGAAGTATGACCTCATGCAAGTTATCATACAGATAACTCCACGTGCTCTGATCCCATCATATTCGACACTGACTGAGCTAAGAAAGATATTCAGACGGTCTTCTAAAAGCCGTTGCTGATGCCTGACGTTATCTTCTATTTATATCAGTAATCATCGACTTCTTGACTTTTATGGAATGAGTATTCGTGAAATCCATTTCCCCATCGGTGATTTCAACGTTAGAAAGATTCTCCTTGCCTTTATTTCAACTTTATTCACAATAATATCAGTTAATCGGTCATTGAGGCCATAGGGTGACGCACTCGTAAAGCCGTTTTCCGCACTGATCTTAGCCCCAATTATACTTGGGGAGATTGTGAGGGGAGGGAATGAACAAATGTAATGAATATTTCTTAATATATGTCAATATTCTTTTTTATTGCTTTTACGAAGAAAACAGAATCATATTTAAACTTACTGAAATGGAAGGGACGGTCTATATAGGTGCTAAAATCCTCCCTTAATTTTTGAGCCAATTTGTTCCAAACCATTTGAAGAGGTATACTGATCAGATTCCATGAAGAAACTTCGAGTTTTAATACTTATCGTTTGTTACCATGCTGAGAATTTTATTGAAGGTGTTATTAAGCGTATTCCTGATAATATATGGTGCAATGACCGATATGATGTTGAGGTCATGATTATAGATGATGAATCGACTGATCGCACTTTTTATAAGGCCCAAGAATACGCTAATCAAAACCGTCATCTGAATATCACGGTTTTGTATAATCCTAAAAATTTGGGATATGGTGGTAACCAGAAAATAGGGTACACTTATGCCATTGATAACAAATATGATGTGCTCGTTTTGCTTCATGGTGATGGTCAGTACGCACCTGAATATCTAGAAAAGATGTTACAGCCAATTTTGGATGGTGAGGCTGATGTTGTCTTAGGATCCAGAATGATCCACAAAAAAGAAGCCCTAAAAGGAAAGATGCCTTTGTATAAGTGGATCGGTAACCAAATCCTGACCTTTATGCAGAATCACATTTTAGGGTCTAATTTATCTGAGTTTCATACTGGTTATCGTGCTTATAGCATAGCCGCTCTTACTTCTATTCCATACGATAAGAATTCAGATTACTTCGATTTCGACACCGATATCTTGATCCAGTTAATTGACACCAACAAACGAATTAAAGAGATTCCAATTCCAACGTATTATGGCGATGAGATTTCCAGGGTTAATGGATTGCGGTATGCTGTACTGATCCTGTTGTCTACGATTCGTTCTCGCATCCAAAAATTAGGCATTTTTTACGATGCGAGGTTTGATTATGAATTAGATAGAACATACTATCCTCTTAAGTTAGGTTATAAGAGTTCACATCAATATGCCCTAGATCGCATCGAGTCTAATTCAACTGTTCTGGATATTGGTTGTGGACCGGGTTTGATGGCTTATGAGATAGCAAAAAAACAAGTAAAACTTGTCTCAATAGATCGCGATATACGATCATTGACCAAGCAATATTCTTATAAGACCATACAAGCCGATGTTGAAGAATATGATTTTGAGTCTGATTCGACGCGAGTTGATTTAATCCTGGCTTTGGATATTATCGAACACCTAATGTCACCAGAATCATTTTTAGCAAAATTAAGAGAGCGTTACTGTCAAGATGCTCCTAGAATTATCATCACAACTGTTAATACTGCTTTTATATTAATCCGAATAGCCCTTCTGTTTGGTCAACTCAACTATGGAAGAAGAGGGATCTTAGATCTTACCCATACTCGATTATTTACATTTAGTTCTTTTCGCAACATATTGAAAAATAGTGGATATGAAATCCTTACTGAAGAAGGCATCCCTGCGCCATATCCTCTAGCTTTTGGTAATAATTGGTTATCTAGACTATTGGTTAATATAAATAATGTTTTAATTTATTTTTCAAAAGACATTTTTTCCTATCAAGTCGCGGTAGTTGTAAAACCAAAACCAACATTGAGATTGCTGCTCAAAAATTCATATAAGACCAGTGAAATGAAAAGAAAAATGCTTGATTTATGATCGATCTCACTTTGTCAATAATTCACTACAGGAAGTAGTTATGACGTTTGACTAAAACTGAAGGTGTAAATAGCATAATTTTCTATTATGAAACAATATTTTAACAACGCTTTCATGAAATCTTTCACTGCACCATATAAACTATAATATTGTTTGAAGATATGAGGTGTATCGCATAGGCAATTTGGATAATATGCAAAATAACAAATAGGAAAATTAGAAGAAATAATAATGTAATAATTTTGGTGATGATAGCATTTTTATCAATATAAGTCATGCCTAAAGCAATAAATACAGAAAAGGCCGACATTGAATTTAAGACGTAAGATGCCTTCATGGAGTTAAAAAATGGAAACATATGCACCAATTTTATAACACCTAGGAAATTGAACAACATTAAAATTGTAAATATCTGCAGTTTAATTACTTCGGTTGGATCGCTGATTGGACTCGATATCCAGTTTTTGAAAACAGCTTTACAAAAACCGATGATAAGTAAGATAAGAGGAATGAGTCCCATCGTTATTAATACTGCACCTAAAAAATGAGTGTACAAAGACAGCGGATCGCCAGCGGAAAGTTCTCCATTCCCATGTAACATTCCAAAATATGAATTCCACCATTCGTTATTTATATCAGTAAAATTCAGAAAACGCGGTTCCGTATCAAACCACATTCCACTGTAAATTAATGTCCAGAAAGAGCTCATTTGGCCCGGTAAAATTATTGGATTTTTTATGTATTTCCATGGCGTAAAACTAAAATATTCGATTCCCGCTTCACCAGATCGTAATTGCATGTTGTATGCGTCAGACATAAACTTTGGTTCTGGAAGAGGTTTTCCGTAAACTATTATATTGTTTTTCATGTAAATACTGAGACAAACGGATGGTATAATTAATACAAGAATCAGTGAAATCAATGCCTTCTTTCTCGGAAATATGCTTCTAAACATAAAAGCCAAAATAAATGTTACAATGACCATAGGGATGACCACCAGATTCGTATATTTAATAAATAGTGTAATGGTCATCAAGAAACTGAGCGCCATCATCGATATGGTCGAAAAATGTCTTTCTATAGTTATGAGTAAAAGATAAGCACATAAAGATACAAATAAATAAGACATCGTGTCATTAGAATATATTGCTGACATATAAATATGCCGTGGGAGAAAACATACTGTTCCGAAGGCAATAATTTTTGAAAAATCAGAAAGCTTAAGTTTATTCAAAATTAGAAAGATTATACCCAGCGTTAATATTCCATATAAACAGTTCACGAATTGAAGCAGCTTCATCAGCGATTGTGCTGAATTCATTCCCCCTTTAAGAGCAACTTTCGCTATTATAGCTGAAACATAGTAAAATACCGGCGGGTGATAACATTGCATGCACGCATTTTTGCTTGGGACTTCGCCTCCTTCTAAGATTAGAAAGGTGGGCTGAAAGTGGTCGTCAAATCTATTAAGCGGGGAATTATACCAGCAGAGAATGATACGTAAAAAGATAGCGACAACAAAAAAAGTGGCACTAATTAATAGAAATTTTTTCCTCATGGATTTTTCCTGGCCATTTTTAAATTACTCTGTGTGCTATTGTAAGATCGTGTTCGCAATTTATTAGTTGAAGTAGGCCATCGGCATCTCCTATAAGAAATTGTTACCCAAGAAAAAAAATGAAAAATAGCGATTATTTTTCAAAAAGATTTGAGAGTGGGACTTATTTAAATGCCTCTTCTGCCTCTTTTACATTCTGTCTATCATGATTGGCATATGAAATCTACTGTGGAAACGAATTATGTCCGCTCATTTCTTTCAGGAAGTATGACATGACCCCCCCCCAAAACATGTACCACATTCAGAGTTAGATTTTTGCCATTTTATGTTTTTCAGTGCAGCCATGTATCCGGTTGATCAGGGATTATCAGGTGGAGATGAGAAACTGGTATGCCGGATTTCATGAAATGAGAACGGGGATAATCAGACGACAAGATATGTCAAATTTCGCCCATAAAGGGGGTAAATTTGCGATACCATTACTTGATATGAAAGAGACGGTACACTCT
>JBEKJA010000279.1:0-4463 GCA_050011475.1 Syntrophales bacterium | reverse complement strand
GTTGTGGACCGCCTGGTCGTCCGGGATGGGATACGTAAGCGTCTCCGGGATTCCCTTGAAATCGCCGCACGATTGTCGGATGGCCTGGTCAGGATTGAAATCGTCAATGGCGATGAGATACTATTCAGTGAAAAGTATGCATGCCCGGAATGTGGGACAAGTATCTCAGAGCTCGCTCCCCGTATTTTTTCCTTCAACAGCCCTTACGGTGCCTGTCCGGATTGTGACGGGCTGGGCTCCAAGATGTTTTTTGATGAGGATCTCGTTGTTCCCGACCGGGAGCTTTCCATCCGGGAGGGAGCTGTCGCGCCATGGGCAGGACGCGATTCGATGAACTTCTTCCAGATGCTTGACGCACTTACTGAACACTATAATTTTGATATCAACACCCCTTTTCAGGATCTGCCTCTGAGAATCCAGACTATCCTGCTGTATGGTTCCGGATCGGAGAAAATACGCTTCTACACGGATCGGGCCGGTCGCCGACTGTTCCACAGTAAAACATTTGAAGGTGTGCTGAACCGGATGGATCGTCTTTATCGGGAGACGAAATCCAACATGGTTCGCACCATCCTTTCAAAGTACATCAATTTGAAGCCTTGCCCCGCATGCCATGGAGCGCGCTTGAAGAAAGAGAGCCTGTCCGTTACGGTCGTCGGGAAAAATATTTTTGAAATATGTTCTCTGTCCCTCCGGGATTGCCAAGCATTCTTCGACAATATCCCTCTCAGCCCCCAGGAATTCAGGATTGCGGAAAGAATTCTCAAAGAAATCCGCGAGAGGCTTCGATTTCTTCTCGATGTTGGAATGGATTATCTCGATCTGGCACGATCCTCCGGCACGCTCTCCGGTGGCGAGGCGCAGCGAATCCGCCTGGCCACCCAGATCGGTTCCGGCCTCATGGGAGTCCTCTACGTTCTTGATGAACCGACTGTGGGGCTTCACCAACGGGATAACCTGCGCCTGATCGCCACCCTGAAGCGCCTTCGCAACATGGGCAATACCGTTCTCGTCGTTGAGCACGACGCCGACATGATGCGCTCTTCCGACCAGATTATTGATATGGGGCCCGGCGCCGGAGACGATGGTGGAAAAGTGGTGATCCAGGGAACTCCGGAAGAGATTTATCATAGTGATATTTCACTCACGGGCCAGTACCTTTCGGGACGGAAGTTCATTCCCCTGCCCGAATCGAGACGGCCGAAGGCAGATCGGTATATTGCCATCGAAGGTGCTCATGAACACAATCTTAAAAATATCAATCTCAAAATTCCTATAGGGCGCTTCACCTGCGTGACTGGCGTATCCGGATCCGGCAAAAGCACCCTGATCATCGAGACACTTTACAAGGTCATCTCCAGGCGCCTCTCCCGCCAGCCGGGCGGAGTCGGCAAAGTGAAGCGGGTTGCGGACCTTGGGGGTGTTGAGCAGATCATATTAATGAATCAGCAGCCCATAGGCCGGACACCAAGGTCCAACCCTGTAACCTACACCGGCGCATTCACCCACATCAGGGATCTTTTTACAGGACTGCCTGAATCTCGCTTACACGGTTATAAGGCAGGACGCTTCAGTTTTAACGTCAAGGGCGGCAGATGCGAAGCCTGCGAGGGAAACGGTCTGATCAAGATTGAGATGCACTTCCTGCCCGATGTTTACGTTACCTGTGACATATGCCGCGGCAAGAGATTCAATACCGATACGCTGGATATACGGTACAAGGATCGGAATATTGCCGAAATTCTCGATATGACCGTTACCCAGGCTCTCGGCTTTTTCGAAAACATTCCATTGATCCGCCATAAGCTTCAGCTTCTGTTTGACGTAGGTCTCGGATACGTCCGTCTGGGACAATCGGCTACCACGCTTTCCGGAGGCGAGGCGCAGAGAATAAAACTCTCCAGAGAATTGGGAAAGCGCTTCAATAGCAATACCTTGTATATTCTTGATGAGCCGACGATAGGATTGCATTTCGACGATATCCGCAAACTTCTTGATGTCCTCGCGCGGCTCGTGGATATGGGAAACACGGTGGTTGTCATCGAGCACAACCTCGATGTCATCAAGTCGGCCGATCATATCATTGACCTCGGTCCGGAAGGCGGTCCGGCGGGTGGCCGTATTATCGCATCCGGAACACCGGAAGAGATCGCCGCAACGGACGGATCATATACAGGAGAGTTCCTGCACCAGATTCTCTCCTGACAGGAAAAGAGGCTATCATGCACGCAGCTACCCTCTCCATAGAGCACCTCACCTTCCGATATAATGCCGTAGACGTATTGACGGATATCAATTTTTCCGTAGAGAGGGGAGATTACATTGGCATGGTTGGGCCCAACGGCTCGGGCAAGACAACCCTCATTAAAATCATTCTGGGAATACTGAAACCCCAGCACGGCCATGTCCTGCTCTTTGGCAGGGACATGGAAGAATTTTCCGATTGGAGCAGAATCGGTTACCTACCCCAGAAAATAGGAGCAATCAATCCCCGCTTCCCCGCAACCGTCAGGGAAGTGGTTTCCCTCGGTCTTTTGTCAGGAAAGGGTTTCCCCCGATATCTCGGTGCGTCCGATAGTGCGGCCGTGGAGGCGTTACTCAATCTCTTCAACATTTACGATATCAGAAATGACGCCATCGGTGAGCTGTCAGGAGGACAACAACAGCGAGTCCTGTTGGCGCGGGCACTCGTAAACAATCCGGAATTCATTATCCTTGATGAGCCGACATCCGCGCTTGATCCGGAGCTTCGTGAACGATTCTTCGGCATATTGAAGGACTTCAACGAAAAACGCAAGTCCACCATTATTTTGGTTACCCACGATGTCGGCAACATAGGGAAATACACAACTAAGTTTTTATATATCGACAAGCGGCTGGTGTTTTTTGGAAGTTTTGATGATTTCTGCAAATCGGATGACATTACACCGCTATTCGGTGAATTTGCCCAGCATATTATCTGTCACCGTCATAATGGTTCTCAGGAGCATGAGGAATAATCTTATGGCAATGGCGGGCCTACTGCAGTACGAATTCATCCAGCGAGCCCTGATCGGCGGCATTTTCATTGCATTGACCTGCGCGACCCTGGGTGTGTTCCTTGTATTGAGGCGGTTTTCCCTGATCGGAGACGGCCTGGCCCATGCCACCTTTGGCAGTGTCGCTCTTGCACTGCTTCTTGGAATGTCGCCGCTGTATGTCTCTATCCCCGTAGTCATGGCCTGTGCGCTGGGAATACTCCGTCTCACGGATAAGATTCGCCTCTATGGCGATGCGGCTATCGGTGTTGTCTCCGCTTTCGGCCTTGCCGGAGGTGTGATGATCGCCAGTCTTGCAGGCGGATTCAATGTAGACCTTTTTAGTTATCTCTTCGGCAGTATTCTTTCCATCAATCTTCAAGACGTAATACTCTCCGTTATTTTGTCTGTTCTTGTGATCATCCTGGTTGCCTTTCATTACCATGAATTGGTGTCCATGACTTTTGACGAGGAATCCGCAAGGGCGTCGGGAATACATGTCGATCGAATCAATACGCTGTTTGTCCTTCTAATAGCGGTGACCGTCGTCTTATCCATGAAGGTGGTCGGAATATTGCTTATATCGGCCCTGTTGATTATACCGGCCGTAACCGCCATCCAGATGGCGGGGAGCTTTAGGGCGACGATGCTGATAGCTGCCCTGTCTGCTTTGATTTCCGTAGTCACCGGCATTGTCATATCATTCTATTACGATCTGCCTACGGGAGCCACTATCGTCATGGTCAATATGGGATTGTTCGCCGCCGCGATCGTATATAGGAAATTTAGATGAAGTATTATTTATTCCCCCTTTGAAAAGGGGGATACAGGGGGATTTTGGAGGAGGAATACCATGTGGGATGCATCGAAATGCGACTTCTGCGGAGATTGCTTAGTTCGCTGCCAGTATGTCAGCTACCCCCGTGATAAAACGGTGAAAGAGCTCAAGGCCCTTATTGAGGGCCGTGATACGGATATCCTCCATCACTGCGTGACTTGCTGCGCCTGCCAGGAGTATTGCCCGAATGGTGCGGATCCCTTCGACCTGATATTAAAGGCCATGGAAGCAAAAAACACGTATCCCATAAGTCAGGACCTGGTTAATATTTTTGATCTTGCCGGGACACTTCCTAATGTAATCACCCTCGGAGAGCCCGATAAACCGGCATTATCCATCTGCATCATGGAAAATAATCTTCCGCCTGATGTGAATAAAAGCAGGATGTTCGATGGTCTGACGATTGTAAAAGGCGGAGACTATTTTTGTTACGTCGGATGGCTGCATCTTGGCAAAGCGAGTTCTGTAGAAAAGAATGCCCGCAAGTTTATCGATGCGCTGGCTGCTCTGACTAAGGAGATCATCTTCCTTCATGATGATTGCTATGCGATGGTCCATGCCAAGGTTCAGGATTTCGGTATTCAAGTTCCCTTTCGATATATGCACCT
>JBEKJA010000278.1:0-4465 GCA_050011475.1 Syntrophales bacterium | reverse complement strand
TTCCGGCTTACTGAAAAACCTGTTTCATGATGCAAATAACTGAAAGTGACAAAAACATGACCAAACTGGAAGGAATTCGACAAAGGCTGGCGGAGTTGGTTCTAGAGCGATCTTTTCAATACCGGGAGGATCCACCGTTTACTCTCGCTTCCGGAAAAACAAGTCCGTACTATTTCAATTGCAAGACGACCACACTTGACCCCGAGGGTATGAACCTCATAGGCCGTATACTTTATTCCATGCTTTCCAACAGTGGCGTGACAGCCGCTGGCGGTCTGACCCTTGGAGCGGACCCCATGTCCAATGCCCTGGCGGTCATCTCCTACCAGGAGGGTAAGCCGATCAAAGCATTCACCGTAAGAAAAGATGTAAAAAACCATGGAACAAAAAGTTCTGTGGAAGGGAATGTGATTGCCGGAGAGCACGTGGCGATTCTTGACGATGTCATCACGACAGGAGGATCAACGATAACAGCCATCGATCGCGCCCGTGAAGCCAGCCTCATTGTTGATCGTGTCATTGCCCTCATCGACCGGGAGGAAGGGGGTCGTGAAAATATTCTTGAACACACAAACTATGTAGAAGCCGTATTAACGCGGACCGAGTTGATGGAGCAGTATCGGCAAAGAAAAACCCGATAATATATGCGAAACAGAATCATGGGGTCATTACGGCATATAAGCCGCCGTGACAATCTTATGAATGTGTGCCATTACACTATAATGACACATTGGCGCTATACGAATTGCTTTGGCCGTTTGTGCTCAGAAAGCTGATATGACTTCACACAAGATCCGCACCATCGTCGGCATCCTGGCTTTGCTTGCAATCCTGACTATCGGTGCGGCATTGATGATGCTGACCTTATTCAAACCTGGGATCTGTAACGAGACCGTCATTGCCAAACTCAAGAAAGAACTCAAGCGCGATGTTCAATGCAAGGATGTGTTCTTCGAATTAAGTCCCATACCGTCAATAATTTTGAGTCACTTTACCGTGATGGAGAAAGATGGAACATCTCCTTTTCTCACCACGAAAAATGTCACCTGCCGGGTATCCATATTGCCGCTGCTGCGGGGGCAGATCGTTCTGACGGAAATCATCCTGTCTCAACCGAATGTCTCCCTGGTGCACAATCAGGATGGCAAGTGGAATATCCAGGATCTCCTGGAAGCACCACAAACACTAGTTGTAAAGGTTAAGGCTGTCACCGTCGAGGACGGAACATTGGAAATTGCAGACAGACAAACCCCGGCAGGGGAAGAATTTTACAGACTCCACCATGTGAAGCTCAGTTGGGTACAGACACACCGTGAGCGTGAATCGCGTTTCATGATCAAAGCTTTCCTGGATCAAAAAGAAACACAGGCGGATCTCGACATCAACGGTGTCCTCAAGTTGGCAGCAACCGGGAAATCGATGCTGAAATCGGAAGCGGACATTATCGTTCGCACCGAGAATCTCGACATGGGGTCCCTCACCCCTCATGTCCTGCCGTCTGCCATGTCACTCAAAGGCCGTCTTGACACAGAATCAAGACTACTCTCCACTACCGACACATTTACCATCCAGGGAAAAGCCAGGATCAATACTCTTCAGTTCGGATTCCCCAAAGTTTTTCAGTCCACCCTCGAACCTGAAAGTTTTCAAGCCTCATATCAAATCACACTGAGAGATGGAGCCCTTCTCATGAAAGACGTCGAGATTGCATCGGACCGTCTGAAACTCGGCGTAAAGGGCTCGATAAAAAACCTGCACGGCAAGGATCCATTGATTGACCTCCGGGTGACTGGTGCCGGGATTGCCCGTGCCGAGCTGGACCCGTATTTACCCTATGGCCTGTTCAACAATTCAATAAAGGAGTTTATCAGGAACAGGGTTACCGGCGGCCGCTTTCAGGTTCTTGAAGGTATCCTGCATGGGTTTGCCAATCAATTTGCCAATATGGATCGCGATGAGAATGCCAGTGTCCTTTATATCAAGCTGGGAGTGGAGAACGGATCGGTAATCTTTCAGAAACCGCCGCTGAACTTCCAAAACCTGGAGGGAATCCTTGAGATGAAGGATGGTTTGATGAATTTCCATCACTTTACCGGTTCCTTTGGTAAAAGCCCCATCACTGTGGAAGGCTCCATTACCAATCTTTACAATGTGAGGCCTACTTCATATCCCTTCTCGGCGACCATGCAGCCGATGACAGAGGAGCTGGCACGGCTCATGGGAGAGGATACGGTTAAAAAAATAAATTACACAGGTGCCTCCACCCTCCAGGTGACAGGCCAGGGCACATTGGATGACTACACCTTTACAGGAATGTGGGATCTAACTGGAGCCGCTTATGCCTACCCGAAGGCTGTAGAGAAGATCCGGGGAGGGAGCAACCACCTTTCATTCCAGACTAATTTCCATCATACAAGGGGATGGAGCCTGCCTTCCCTGGCATATGAGCTTCCACCACTGGTCGTCCATGCATCCATGCACCCACGCTTATCAAACCCTGGCACGATGGATGTGACCATCCGCTCAAATCTTGTGAATATTCAGGATCTCGTATCGGAATTGCCGGTACTGAAAGAATGGGAACCCCGCGGCCAGGTTGAAGCGGAACTGCACGGCAGGACTACCACATCAAAATTGGAGGATATCATCTGGAAGGGACGGATCATTCTCAAGGATGCTTCCTGCAAAGTCGCGAACCTGCCGGAAAGGATCGAAGACATCAACGGGACCATCAGGCTGAATGATCATGCCCTGTCCACTTCACACCTGGATGTTCGCATAGGGCGCTCCACCCTGACCGGTGAGGCGGCTATACCAAATTGGTCTGGATCCGCTGCAAGCCTATCCCTCACTTCAAAGGAAGTCAATCTGGGCGATTTCGGATTGGCTGGTCCCGCAGAAATTATGGCCTTGAAAACGGTCCGCGGATCCATCCTGATTGAAAAGGATCTTTTGACCGTACGATTATTGTCGACACAAGTCCACCATTCTTCCCTCGCATTAACAGGTAAGGTACTTCTCACGGGAAAACCCCAAGCTGACATAAACCTCAATGCTTCAAACCTGGATATGGATGATATCTTCATGCTCACCCGCTTGAATCGATCCGGTTATGCCGAACAGCCAGCACCTGTGCTCAGGGCCGCGATTCACGCTGATGCGGGAATCCTGAAGAAAGTGCCCTTCTCAAAATTGTCGGCCGGAATTGAATACCATGAGCCCCTGCTGGAAATAAAAGCTCTGTCATTCGAGGCCTTTGATGGAAAATGTACAGCCACCGTGCGGGCGATGTTTCCTCCGAAAGGTACACCTTCCTATGCAGGAACCGTTGTCGTTCGGGAAATGTCCAATGAAAAGCTGCAGCAAGCATTGGAAGTGCAGCAAGGTTTGATCTCAGGCAAACTTGCCATGGATGGTTTTTTTATCATTCACGGCAGTACAACGGATGATTTGATCCGGTCTTCCAACGGTTTGTATCATATCAACATCAGCCGGGGGGTATTGAAAAAATTTCCCCTGCTCTCGAAGATATTCTCCGTATTGAATGTCTCACAACTTTTCAGTCTGCAACTGCCGGATATGGCATCGGGTGGAATGCCCTATGATGAAATCAAGGGTACATTGACCCTCCGGGACGGGGTCATCGTATCCAATGATCTGTTCATGCACAGTGAGGCGATGAATATGTCTTTCATAGGGAAGACTGATCTGGTCAATCAGACTGCAGACATGACCGTCGGGGTGCAACCTTTGCAGACGCTCGACAGGAGCGTTCGCCATCTCCCTGTTGTCGGCTGGCTGCTCACCGACGAGCAAAAAAAGTTTATCTCTGTCTACTTCAGTGTCAAGGGCCCCTGGGCCGATATCTCTGTCACACCCGTCCCTGTAAAGTCCTTGACCAGCGCCGTCATGGGTATTTTCAGGAATCTCTTCCAGTTGCCTGTGAAGCTGTTCACTGATACCGGAGATGTCATCTTCGGCCGATAGAATCTCTGTGTGATTGACGATGCCGGTTCACAGCAAGGTGGGCTTGACGAACCGGTTCGGGAATGCGGTACCCGGCAGTGGTTGATAAAACGATCCGGCTGGCACGCTCCAGGCTGATCCGGTGCCCCTGTGAAACGAAAACCGGCTTGACCCGGGATTTCGTCCTCAAAACAACCCCGATAACATGCTCCTCATCTTGCAAGGGCGACCACTCACCAACCGTAGGTCCCGGATCGAGATAATCTCCAAACAGCTTCTTCTTGGCGCATCCTATGGTGGGGACATCCAGCCAGAGACCCATATGAGAGGCGAGCCCCACTCCACGGGGATGGGCGATTCCCCGACCGTCAAAGAGAACTACATCGAGGCGGGACCGAAGCTTCTCGAATGCGGCTAGCAGCGGAGGGCCTTCCCTGAAGCTTAACAGGCCGGGGATATAGGGAAATGATATATCCGCTGACGCACAGGACTCTTCAAG
>JBEKJA010000277.1:0-4465 GCA_050011475.1 Syntrophales bacterium | reverse complement strand
AGGTTGATAGTATTGATGACGTTGTTTCTATAATACTTAAGTGATTTTCGTGTGGATTCTTCTACCTGTATAGATGCGGCAAAGTGAAGAACCGCATCAGGTTTGAAAGCGCTTATAACTTCTTCTAACAAAACGGTATTATCTAAGTCTCCTTCAACAAGCTTACCATAAAGGATGGCCCAATCGTGTCCGGTCGAAAGATTGTCGTAAACCAGGATATCATGGTTATTCTTGCCTAGTTCCTTAACAACATGACTTCCGATGTATCCAGCTCCACCTGTAACGAATATCTTCACGTATCCAATCTCCTTTGCCGAGCAAAGCCCAGGTTAACTTTCATTTATTTCTTCGTGGGATATCATTTGAGACAAGGCAAGTATGATAGGAGTTTTTTTATGGGTCTAGACTAGTTGAGCACGGTCAAATGTGCTAAAAAGCTAGTAATGTCAATAAGTAACAGGTACTCAAAACGTTCAAGAATTTCAGAGGCCAAATTTCGAGAGTTAGTGAAGTACTTTTCTCTGGATTTGGACGCTCACAAGATCGCAATTTTAACTAGTCTGAACCGCAATACGGTGAATCGTTATTTGCTCCTGATCCGAAAAAGGATCGCCGAGTTCTGTGAACAATCTTCTCCTTTTCATGGAGAGATCGAGATCGATGAGTCCTACTTCGGCGCCAGGCGGATCAAAGGGAAACGCGGCCGCGGTGCTTATGGAAAAACACCCGTGTTTGGCATCCTGCAGCGTGGAGGCAATGTCTATACCGAAGTTGTGCCGGACTATGCCCGAAAGACGCTCCAGGCCATCATTCGCGGCAAGATAGATCCGGATAGCATCATCCACTCCGATCACTGGCGCGGTTACAGTGGTTTGGTTGACTTGGGCTACAAAAAGCACTATCGTGTGCACCATGGAAAAAATGAATTCAGCAACGGCAAGAAACATATCAACGGCATCGAATCCTTCTGGTCCTACTCGAAAAGGAGGCTCATGAAGTTCCATGGTCTGCCGCAGTCAACCTTTTATTTTCATCTCAAAGAGTGTGAGTTCCGATTTAATTATCGGAACCAAAATATCTACCAAACAATTTTAAAACTGCTGAGAAAATACCCTCTCAGCTAGTCTAGACCCTTATTTATTTTTTGTTAACGGTATGGATATGGATATTTCCTGAACTGTGAGGTCTGACGATTCAGGACTAAACCGAGAAATTTATCTTTAGGGATAAGCTGGAGTGCACGATTAACATCCAGCATGGATGTCTTCCCTGCCTGGACGACCACGATAATCCAGTCAACCAGGGGAGCAAAGGCTATAGCATCTGCCCCTACAAGAATAGGCGGTGCATCAAAAAAGATATAGCGCTCTGGATAGCGATTCTTCATGTCAGTCATTAGGTCTTTCATTTGCGGTGATGCTAGATTCTCGCTGCTCTCAGAGAGAGTTCGCCCCCCCGAAATCACAGTGAACTTCTCAATGCCCGGCCAGACAATCAGTTCCGAAAGGGGACAATTATCGAAGAGATAATTTGCAAGTCCTTTTTCGCTTGGATAGCCTAATAGTTTATGGATCTGCTGTTTCCTGAGATCACAATCCACAAGTAACACCGTGTGTTCATATTCCCTCGCGAAGGTCAGGGCTAAATTTATAGCTGTCAGAGTTTTACCCTCTTCCGGCAAGGTACTGGTGATCATAATGCTCCTGCCTCCCTGATCCTGGGTACGCCGAAGGATTCTTGTCCGGAGGACCTTGTAGTAATCGACCTCTGGACTATCATAATTCATGGCTACCAGGCGGTTCTTTGCTAAAACATTTGAATCCAGCTTGATCGCGCGGGACTTTGTGTATACGGGAGATACCCAACCGATCTTCTCTTTATCTGCCATAAGCATTACAGACTCCACCTTTCCTTTTGCGGTTTCCTTTATTGAGTCATTTTTTTGTTTCCGGGCAAGAGATCCTTTAGTTTCACAGGTTATTCCTCTTTAAGTTCAATAATCAAAGGATAAGTATTCAACGATCGTTATATTGCTAGACGTCGCAGCATACGTGCCCACAGAACGTTAAGATCCATAACCAGGAAGTGAAAGGCTACCAGGCCAACCAAAACAACGACGGTAATAATAACCAGCCAGATTATGCGCTGCCGTTTCACCCGTATTATATCCTCTGATATGACAATTTCCGGGATACCTGCCAGAACAGTCGCGGATGTTGCAGCCATCAGGGCATCCGTTGTATGGACAGATTGATCGCTGGTTTCTTTCAGAACTGCCATTCCAACGCCGACACCGATGCCAAGGACTAAGCCGATGAGTAATATGGCAGGAATATTCGGGCGTACCGGCATTTCCGGCAGGCGAGCCGCGTCGATCAGAGTGAAGCGCTCACCCATCTGCTCCTTTTCCAAACCATAGGCCACACGGGCCTCCATTTTCTTCCTCATAAGGTCATCGTATTTAGCCTGTGTATTGTTCCGCTCCATCAGCAGGGCTTTGTAATGTTCCTCAACACGCGGTGATGCCGTGATACGCCTCTGGAAATCTTCCTTTTTCTTGGTCAGATCTACGAGTTGACGCTTTACCGATTCGATATCCGACTGGGTACTGGACAACTGCGACGCTAGAGTAATATAAGCGGGGTTGTCAGGCTGGCTTCCCGATGAACCCTTCTTAGCAGTTGCTGCGAGGCGCTTCTCCAGCTCCGCAATCTCGGCCTTCGTCTTGATCACGTCGGGATATTCATCGGAGTAACGGGCCTGGAGACTGACCAACTTGGCCCGGCTCTCCTTGAGGAGATCCTTATCAGGATTGGATGTATCCATGGGCATGCTGGCCAATTGGGTTCGCAGGTATTCTTCCTTTTCCTTCAAGGTGCGCAGCTGGTCTTTGGATTGATCGATATCTCTATCAACCCGGTCCAAGGCCTGAAGGTTCAATTGAACGAGCTCAGGCAGTGTATTGGGATTTTGTGATTTGAAGGCCGCCATCTTCCCATCCAGATCAGCCAAGTCAGCCTGGACTCGCTTCATTTCCTCATCGATGAATTTTGTAGCTCCTGCGGTCTGCTGCTCTCTGACTTTCAGATTTTCCTCAAGGTATAGGGAAGCCAAAATATTGGCCACCTGTTGAACCACCTCAGGCTTTTCACCCTCGTAGGAAAGGCTGAATGCAATGGTTGCTGCCGTAGGTCGGCCTGTGCGCGGGTCCACCACATCAGCGCTTATGGGTTCGAGCTTAATGTCCTTACGCATCTTCTCGATAATCTCTTCAGTGGTCCATTTCTCGCGCAAATTCATGTAAAGATTGAAACGGTTGATAATCTCCATGAGCCGCGGGGTGCTCATGATGCGTTGGTTGATGGCCTGTATCCGCTGCTCTGCATAACTGGTCATAGTAGCCATAACGTATTCCTTGGGGATCTCCTGTTCCTCGATAAGGATGGTCGAAATAGAGCGATAGGTGGGGGGCCATAAAAAGGCCACAAGGGCCGAGATGATGAAGATCCCCAATACAGTCCAGATGAAGTACCATTTACGGCGCTTCACAATATCCATGAAATCACTAACGGTCTTGATCTTCTCTTCCATGCATCGCCTCGATCATTTCTTGGTAATGATATTTATTGGACATTTCATTTCCTGTGTTATTCGAATAATGAATGCTGCACATAAAACTTTATCGAATAGAGATTTCGCTCTGCAATTGTATCGTTATTCCGGTCCTGTGTCTTAGCATACCCGTATGATGTCTCCAAATACACATCCTTGGAGAATTCGTAGCGAAGCCCAAGACTTGTCAATAGGGTCTGATAGTTGATTCCCTGGATGGAATATTGCCCTGGGTCTGACTTGTTCAGATAATAACCTCCATTCAGGAGCCCCTGCAGTTCATAGGTAAATCGATATTGGAGGCCTAGATTTACCACCGTACGGTCTGTGGCGCCGCTGATGCCAGGCATAATGCTTTTATTAACACTAACATTTGCAGTTGTATATTCATCCTTATACATCATAGTTATCTGAGCGATACTACCCCAGCCCTTGCTCGTCTGTTCCTCGTTTTGGATGAAAAAAAAGAATGGCGGCACCATTGTCAGTCGTTGCACCATAAATTTAGCCTGTGTAAAGCAGGGACCTCCATCCATCAGCAAGCTCCATTTTTCGTTATAGTCGTATTTAAAGCCCAAGATTCCCGTATAGTTGTCGACAGGATTGCTTTCGAAATGGTAATGGTCATATCCGAAACTTATGAATCCCTTCGTAGCCCGAACCCATTGGCTCAAGTCATGATCAAGCTCTAGGCTCGTCGACTGGTTCCACCAGTCTGTGTATCCTGGTAAATTATAATGATCCGTCTCATAATTGTAGTTCATGGTTGCCGTGGTCAAATCCTGTAATCTGTAATCCAGCGAGGCGCTGTAATTCTGGACCTCCCTTTGCCCTGTGAATATCAAACCCGTGA